>JAGHUY010000234.1 GCA_018064545.1 Candidatus Apopatosoma intestinale
GGTGTTCGGCAAAAATGCCCACGCCTCTTTCCCGCCTGCGGGAAAGAATGCCGTAACGGCACTGATCGCCGTGCTGGCTTCTCTTGCCACCGACGACGGGGCGGGCGAACTGTTCGCACGTGCTTCGCAGGCGTTTGTTCACGGGGAATCGGACGGACGCGCACTCGGTCTGAACGTCCGCGATGAAAAATCCGGGGCATTGACGTTCGCGTTCAGCATTATGAATTATGAAAACGGCAAATTCAGCGGCAAATTCGACATCCGTTTCCCGATCTGCGAGAGTGTGGCGGGTATCCGTGCCAAGGCCGAGGAGGGCCTCGGCCGCCATGGCATTTCTCTCGTCAATATGACGGGCGTGGAGCCGCATTACGTCTCCGAGGACAGCCCCTTTATCCGCACGCTTCTGCGCGTGTACAGAAATATGACCGGCTTGCAGGGACGCACGATCGCCATCGGCGGCGGTACGTACGTTCATAATACCGAGGGTGGCGTGGCGTTTGGCTGTGCGTTCCCCGGCGAAAACAACAAAATGCACGGTGCCGGCGAATATATGGCGCTCGGCAGTCTGAAACTCAACGCCGAGATTTTTGCGAACGCCATTCTCGAAATCTGCAAATAAGCGGAGGCCTTGACTTCATGGATAAATCGCAAAAAAAACGGATGTTTCTGTTCTGCGCGCTCGCCTGTCTTGTCTATTTTACAAGCTATTTGACGAGAAAGAGCTATAACGCTTCCGTTCTTGCCATCATGGACGCGACGGGTATGCTGAAAACCGCCGTGAGCCTTGCCGTCACGGGCAGTTTTATCACCTATGGAGTCGGGCAGGTCATCAGCGGGCTTCTCGGAGACAAAATCCGTCCGCGCACGATGATCGCCATCGGACTTCTCGGCGCATCGCTTTGCAACGCTGTGATTCCGTTTTTTCCGTCCGCCGTCGGCTTTGCCGTCGTGTGGAGCATCAACGGCTTTTTCCAGTCGATGATCTGGCCGCCGCTGACAAGAGCGATGAGCGAAAATTTCTCGTTTTCGTTCTATCGCCGCGGCTCACGGCTTGTTGTCATCGCGGCGAGTATGGCAACCGTGGCTGTATTTGGCCTTGTCTCTCTGTGCGCCGCACGGTTTGACTGGCGTGTGACGTTCTATATCACCTGTCTGTTCGGACTCGCCGCTACTGCGGTTTGGTTTTTCGGAGATGCCGGATTTGAAAAGAATCCGGTCGTTGCCCGTACCGGCGGGACAAAAAGAGAAGATACTTCCGGAGAAGCCGAAAAAGAAACGAAAAACAAGCCGGGGCTTTTCGCAATTCTGCTGGCCTCCGGCGCGTTCGTCATCATTGGCTCCACCATGTTCTGCGGCGTTCTGCGAGACGGACTGGAAACGTGGACGTCCTCGTTTTTGAGTGACGTTTACGGCATGGATACCTCGACGGCGATTTTGTCCGTCGTCATCCTCCCGCTTCTCAGCATCGCCAGTTATTATCTCGCGGCGGCCATGGTCAAGCTGACAAAGGGCGTTGTGTCCGGAGCGGCGGTCATTTGGGGCTTTGGTATGCTTTCCGCCTTTCTTTTGGCACTGTTCTATCGGAACAGCGCGGTTATCGGAATCGCCGGCATGGCACTCCTCGTCGGCTGTGCTCACGCCATCAACAATCTGCTGACGGTCTATACGGTGGTCTATTTCCGCAAATCGGGACATGTTTCCACGGTTTCCGGGTTTATCAACGCGGGCGTTTACGTCGGTTCGGCAGTCGCCACCTACGGGATCGCCGGGATTTTGGAACACACTTCATGGAGCGTCATTCTTTTCCTGCTCGTCGGGATTACGACGCTCGGGGCCGTTCTCAGTGTGTTGGTCATCCGTCGTTGGAATCGGTTTGCCGCCGCGAATAGTGAAGACCATACATGAAAATAATATGAAAAAGGGGTTGTAGCAAAACTATTTTTTATGTCATTTTTCTTGTAAAAGATGCACAAAAAAACAAGTTCGGGAGGCGTTTTTGCCTCCCGATTTTTGTGC
>JAGHUY010000357.1 GCA_018064545.1 Candidatus Apopatosoma intestinale
CCCCCCCCCCCGGGCGGGCAAACCCCCCCCCCCCGGGTGCGAAAAAAAAAACCCGGGGCGCGGGGGGGGGGGGCCCCCCCCCCCCCCCCAAAACGCCCCCGCCCCAACCGGGGGCACAAACCCCCCCCGCCCTACAACTTTTTTCTACGACACCGTAAATTTCTGCTTAACGGTATCGACCTCGGTCTTCGGAGCGGGTTTGGTCTGATACCAGCCCTTGGCGGTCATTTTGGCGTACACGTCGTCCTGCATGGTGAGCGAGTCGGAGAGGGCCGTGTCGAAAGTCCCTCTCACGTTCGGGGTGCTGGATTCCACGGTGCCGTGCAGATAGAGGTCAATGACACCCTTTTCAAGGAGCAGGATATTTTCCATTACGTCTCTGTCGTTCATGTTTTTACCTCCTTAGCCTAACAATCCGTAAAAATTCGAGTAGATTTTTTCGTGTTTCGTGAGCATCTGCTGTACCAGTGTTTTGAGTTCGGGATCGGTCAGTTGGTTGATGGCCTCGTTACACTTGGTTTTGAAGTATTTTTCGTGTCCGAGGGCATCTTCGACGTAGTTCAGTTCTTTGCCTGTCATGGAAATCACCTCCAAGGCTATTGTCGGCGCGACAAAGCCTTTTTATTCAAAAAATATCGCTCTTCACTCTTCTCTTCCGAAAACTGAAAACTGTAACAACGGCGGGAGCAGAGCCGCCAGCCCTACAATCTGATCATATACGCCGCTTGCGGCTCCTTAACCTGAAAACTGAAAACTGTAAACTGAAAACTATTCCCCCATTCCCGCATAGGATAATAGAATCAGAACGAATCGGGGAGGAATCGGATGGAGATCATACTGGTAGGGGCTTGCGGCCGGATGGGGCGGGAGGTAGCGCGGGCGTTGCCGCCGGAAATGCACGTGGCGGCGTCAGTCGATGTGCGCGGGCCGGTCGCCCGGATCGGGGACTACGCGGGGGAAGCGGACGTCATCCTCGACTTTTCGTCCCATCGGGCGGCGGAGGAAGTCCTCGCCTACGCGGTGCGGCGGCATCTGCCGTGCGTGATGGCGACGACGGGGCACACGGACGCGGAGCGGGCGGCCATACGGGAAGCGGCCGAAGAAATACCGCTGTTTTATGCCGAAAACCTCTCTCTGGGGGCGGCATTTCTCGCCCGTGTGGCGGTGATGGCGGCGCGGACGTTTCCGGGTGCGGAAATTGAAATCGTGGAAGCGCATCGGGCGGGTAAGCGGGATGCGCCGAGCGGCACGGCACGGTCGCTTTCGGAAAAACTGGCGGCGGTGACCGGCGGACGGGTGCGGTGCGGCCGATGCGGCGACGGCGGGCGCGAGCCCGGTGAGATCGCCGTCCATGCCCTGCGGCTCGGGAGCCTCGTCGGGCGGCATACGGTCATCATGGCGGCCGGAGAAGAACTGTTCTCGTTCTCCCATGAGGCCGCCGACAGAGCGGTCTTCGCAAACGGCGCCGTCGAGGCCGTCCGGTTTCTCGTCGGAAAAGAAGCGGGGTTGTATGGCATGGAAGACATGATAGGTTAGAAGTTTTCAGTTTTCAGTTTTCAGTTTTCAGGTTAAGGTGCCGCAAGCGGCGTATAATAGCCTTCCCCTTGGGGAAGGCATTTCTCATCCCAACTCCTCACTCCTCACTCCTCACTCCTCACTCCTCACTACTCACTCCTCACTCCTCACTCCTGTTGTCACTAAAAATCGATCTTCGCTCGACGGCGCTCACTCGCTCTCGTTAAGTGACTGCCACTCCTCGCCCTCGCTGGTTCTGCCGCCTGGCAGCGCTCCGGCTCGTCCCCTCACTCCTCACTCCTCATTCCTCATTCCTCACTCCTCATTCCTCACTCCTCTCTTTTCATATATTTCACAAAACCAAAAACCCATTTTTGTGCAACCCAACAATATTCGGAAAAGTTCTCATTTTTTTCGCCAACCCTCTTGCCAACTTCTTCAAAAAAAGGTATTATAATGTATATCTTGCACAATAGTTATTCCCCATTCCTTATTTATCTTGTGCAGAAAAGCGGCAAACATGGAAAAGACGATTCTCGGACAAAATTTCAGATTCGGTTACTACGACGTTCCCCCCGCCGAGCGGATGGATGCCATCCGGCACGCGCGTTTTGACGCCGTCATGTTCTGGTGGGGCGGCGAGTATGAGGAGACGGATGGCTCCCGCTATGCGCTCTTCGACTTGGCGCAGAAGAACGGACTTCTCTGCCGCACCGTTCATTATCCCTCGACGCACGCCGACTGGCTTTGGCACGATGATCTGAATGGGGCAAGTTATGAGGAGCAGTTCCGGCGGGCACTTGCCGACTGCGGGGAGCGGGGCATCCGGAATCTCGTCGTTCATACGACGCGGAAATTCATCACCCCACCGCCGAATGAGATCGGAGCCGCCCGGTTCCGGCGTCTCGCGGACGCCGCCGAACAGGCGGGCGTGACAGTCGCGCTCGAAAACACCCGGTTTCTCGAATACAACCGCTATCTGCTTGCCCGCGTGAAAAGCGACGCCGTCGGCTTTTGCTTTGACTGCGGCCACGCCCATTGTTATACGCCGATCGAGGACCCGCTCGGCGAGTTCGGTTCGCGGCTGGCGACGACGCACATCCACGATAACGACGGGGGGAGTGACGAGCATCATCCGATGGGTGAGGGCACCGTCAATTACGCCGACGTGTTCGCGCGGCTTTGTGCCCTCGGCGCACGGGAACTGAATCTGGAATCGTACTGTAACGAGACGAGCCTGTGCTATCGGAACAGCGTGCCGATGGACGAGTATCTGCAAAAAACACATGACCGCCTCGCCCGGACGGCAATAAAACACGGTTTTGAACTTGCCTCGCAAGTTTAAAATATAAATGAAAAATTTTTTGGGAGGATAATATGAAAAAACTGCTTTGCATGCTGCTCGTACTGAGCATGGCTCTGCTTGCCTTCACCGCTTGCGGCGGCGACAACGGCAAGGATGCCACCATCTATGAAAAAGCGCAGGAGATGACTTGGGATGAGCTCTTTGAACTCGCCAAGGCGGAGACCGGCGACTTCAATGCTTACGGCAACACGTCCCGTATCAAGGACGCCATGACCGCTTTCGTCGCCAAATACGGTGCGGAACTCGGTCTGTCCGACAGTAATGCCGTCGGCACGAAGATGAGCGACTCCGAAATCTATACGACGATCGAGAGCGAATATCAGTCTGCCGGTAACAGCAAGGGCGCTTCCATGGTGATGATCCAGGACGGCGCGACCCTGCTGACCTATATCAACGGCACCGAGTATTTCGCCAACTACGTTCCGAAGGCCTATGCCGACAAGCTCGACAAGTCCGCTGTGACCCCGCTGGTTCAGCAGTATATCAACAAGCTGATCATGTGGAATAACGTAGGCAGTGATTCCGCCGTTATCACCAACGTATGGCAACTGACCGAAGCGTCCATGAAGGGCAAAGTTTACTTCAAGAGCCCGAAGAACGAACAGGTCAACATGAACTTCCTCATCATGTGCACGAGCAAAGAATGGTCCGATAAGCTCGCCGACGCCTACAAGGCATACTTCGGCAAGAACATCGAACTCGGCACCTATAAGAATGCCGGCTACAAGTGGGTAGCAGAATTCCTTAATAACGCCAACTTCTCCATCAACTCCGATACGACCATCGCGGGCGACCTGTCGAAGCCCGAGAACACCGGAAAAGCCGGTCTGTTCGTACTCTCCAAACTGCGTGACAAATCCGTCGTTTCCGACAACCTGACCGTTGCCGCGTTCGCTGACGGCGTCGCTCCGTTCTCCGGATTCATGTATCCGATGTACTGCCAGATCGCGCAGAAGGGTCCTCGTCCCTACACCGCCATGCTGTTCATCGAGTATCTGATGACCGAAGAGGGCTTCCAGCCTTGGGGCAAGAGCATCGGCGCTTATTCGTCCAACCCGGCTCTCGCCGCACTCGAAGGCGACCAGCCTCTGTCCTTCTGGATGGAAAAACTGGTGTTTGAAGACCCGCAGTATATCATGGATAACAAGGCCGAAATCACCGACTTTGTTAATAAGATTATTGGTTAATTAGAATCTATGACACAGGAGTTTTCGTTTTCTGAAAACTGAAAACTGAAAACTGAAAACTAAAAAAAGACAGGGATGGCCACCGTCATCCCTATCTTTTTTCCAAGCAATAAAAAAGGAGGGATCAACCAACAGATGGAAAACCTGCAAGTTTCCACCGTTTCGGGAAAGCGCCGCTTGAAAAACAGCATCAAGGCGTTTTTCACCGAACCCGCCAACATCATCCTCGCCATCTCCGTCGTGGTATTGGGGTTCTTCACCATCTATCCGATGGTACTTCTCATCTCCGATACGGCGCGGGTGCACATTGCGGAGATCATGTTCAAAGAACTGCGCGGACTGAAAGTCGGGCAGTTCACCTTCTTCCATTGGTTTCGGATGCTGTTCTCGGACATGAGCGGCGTCTACTTTTGGAATCCGCTGAAAAATGCGGTGCTGATGTCGCTTCTTTCGAGCCTCATCGCGATCGCCTACGGCGGCGTGGTGGCGTTTCTCATCACGCGCACCGATATGAACTGTAAGAAATTCATTTCTTCCGTGTTCATTTTCCCGTATATCATGCCCTCGTGGACGCTGGCCTCGTTCTGGAAGAACTTCTTCCAGAATCCCGAGATCGGCAGTGGCACGGGCGGCTTCCTGTTCAACCTGTTCGGCTGGAAAGTCTCGGAGGGCTTCGTCTACGGCCTCGTTCCCTGCGCCATCGTGCTGGGACTGCACTACGCGCCGTTCGCCTATATTCTGATCGGCGGTATCCTTCGCAATATGGACGCCAACCTCGAAGAGGCGGCCACGGTGCTCAAAGCGTCCCGCATGAAGATCATCCGCCGCATCACCCTGCCGATCGTCCTGCCGGCTCTGCTCTCCACGTTCTTGCTCGTCTTTTCGAGCAGTATGAGCGCCTACGCCGTGCCGCAGTTCCTCGGCGGATCGAGCGGGTTTACCGTACTGACCACGACGATGAAACAATTCATCAACAGCGGTTGGTACGGACAGGGCTATATCATGGCCATCTTCATGATCCTGTTCGGCCTCATCATTTTGGGACTGAACCAGTACGCCACCGGCAAACGCAAGTCGTTTACGACCGTCACCGGCAAGAGCGGCCAGATTTCGTACATCAAAATGGGCGTGTGGAAACATATCGCCGCGGGCATCATCATTGCCCTGTGCCTGTTCTGCTCGGTTCTGCCGCTCGTCACGTTCGCGCTGGAAAGCCTGTGCGTCATTCCGGGCGACTATTCGACGCTGACGCTGGAATTTTGGATTTCCAAGACCGCCACCTCGTCCGGCAACGGCATTCGCGGCCTCTTCTATGAGCCGCAGGTCTGGACGGCGTTCAAGAACAGTCTGCTCCTGTCCGCCACCTGTGCCGTCACGGCCGGTACGATGGGCATTCTGATCGGCTATTCCGTCGCCAAGAAGCGCGGTACGTTCCTTGCCAAGGCCGCGGATAACCTCGCGTTCTTGCCGTATCTCATGCCGTCCATGGCCATGGGCGCGGCGTTCCTCGCCATCGGCGGGCCGCTCGGCCTTTCCAAGACGTTCTTCCTTCTCGCCCTCGTCGGCGGCATCAAGTACCTGCCGTTCGCGAGCCGGAGCGGCATCAACGCCATGCTCCAACTCTCCGGTGAGATCGAGGAAGCGGCGCTGATCGTCAACGTCCCGTGGTGGAAGCGCATGGTGCGCGTGATCTTCCCGATCCAGCGCTCCACGTTCATCTCGGGCTATCTGCTCCCGTTCACGTCGTGTATGAGAGAACTGTCGCTGTTCACACTTCTTGCCAGCGGCTCCACGGTGCTTCTGACCACGCTTCTCGAAGACTGGCAGGCGTGGTGGACGCAGTCGGCGAACGCCCTGAACTTGCTCATCATCATTACCGTTCTCGCGGTCAATTTCCTCGTCAATAAACTGACAGGAGCCAGCATTGATAAAGGAGTAGGAGGTTAAAAATATGCCGGAAATCAGACTGGAACACGTCACCAAACGATTTGATAAATTCGTAGCGGTCGAGGACCTCAATATGGTCATCGAGGACCGCGACTTCGTCACCCTGCTCGGCCCGTCCGGGTGCGGCAAGACGACGACTCTGCGCATGATCGCCGGACTGGAAAGCCCGACGGAGGGGCGCATCACGATCGGAGATCAAGTGGTCTTCGACGCCGCCGAGGGGATCAATATCTCTCCGGCCAAACGCGACATCGGCTTTCTCTTCCAGAACTACGCGCTGTGGCCGCACATGACGGTCTATCAGAACATCGCGTTCGGACTGGAAAACCTGAAATGGAAAAAAGAGGACATCCGCGTCCGCGTGGACGAGATGCTCGCGCTCTTAAAGATCGAGCAGTTTGAAAAACGCTATCCGTCGGAACTCTCCGGCGGTCAGCAGCAGCGTGTGGCGATCGCGAGAACGCTCGCGCCGCGCCCGAAAGTCCTGTTTATGGATGAACCGCTCTCCAACCTCGACGCGAAACTGAGACTGGAAATGCGGACGGAGCTCAAACGTCTGCACGCCGATACGGACTCCACGTTCGTATACGTCACGCACGATCAGTTAGAGGCCATGACGCTCGCCACTAAGGTCTGCCTCATGAAGACGGGCGTCCTGCAACAGTACGACCCGCCGCTTGTGGTCTATCAGGACCCGGCCAACCGGTTCGTCGCGGACTTCGTCGGCAACCCGACGATGAATTTCATCCCCGCCACGGCAGAGAAGGCGGGCGAAAAGTCCGCCACGGTCTCGATGCTCGGGAAAACGTTCCGTTTCGACGCGGATCGCGCGCTCGCACTTCCCGATACGGAAACCCCCGTCACCGTCGGCATCCGTCCGGAATTTTTGCGCATCGGCGGCGGCGCGATCGAAAGTAAGGTCTACGCCACCCTGCCCTCCGGCATGGAGACGATGGTCAAACTGTCGGTCGGCGACGATACGCTGACCGCCGTCGCGTTCGGCAGCGTCGACTA
>JAGHUY010000092.1 GCA_018064545.1 Candidatus Apopatosoma intestinale
AGAGTGGACGAAAGATGAAAGCGGCCACTGGCACGAGGCGACGTGCGAGCACAAAGACACGCTGGGCAAAAAGGATTTTGCCGCCCATACGTGGAACGATAACCACGTATGCAGCGTATGCGGCAGAACGGAAACGCACACGGTAACGTTTACCGACTACGACGGCACGGTGCTTGATACCCGCACGGTAGAATACGGCATGGCTGCTACGACTTCGGCTACGCCGACAAGAAGCGGCTATACGTTCAAGGGATGGGATAAAACCCTTACGTCCATTACGGAGGATACCGTTGTAACGGCAACGTATCATCAGGACTCGCCGGCAACCCAGACGGATCTCCAAAACCCGACGTTTGTTATTGATACGGTAACCGCCAAACCGGGTGATACCAACGTGGCTGTGACGATTTCGGTTGTGAATAATCCCGGAATTTGTTCGATATTTGTCAGTCCGCACTTTGATAAAAGCGCATTGACTCTTACCGGTTGGGAGTTTAACGATGCCAAATTGGGCGGGCAAACGACGCCGTTTAAAGAGGATGTCGCATCTCCGAAACTGACGTGGACGAACTACTGCACCAAACCCATAACCGGCGACTTTGTCTATGCGACGCTGTATTTTACCGTTTCCGGAACGGCGTCCGGGACTATTCCCATCAGTTTGACTTACAATGCCGGTGACGTTTATGATCTCTACGAACAAAACGTTACATTTGACATTGCCAATGGCGGCATCACGGTTTCGGCTCAGTAAAGCGCGGGAGGTATTGGACAAATGAGACAGGGAAGAATCAAACTCTTTTGTCTGTTCCTCGTTTTTTCGATGGTTCTGGCCTGCTTCGCGTCCTGCGGGCAGGACAGGACGTCGGGAGAAACGATTGAGGAACTTCTGAAAGCACACGGGGAGTTGACCGCACCGACGTTTCTTCTGAACAACGTATCGGCCATGCCGGGCGATCAGAACGTCGCGGTAGTCGTCTATGTAAAAAACAATCCCGGAATCGCTTCCATTGCCTTGACCCTATCCTATGATACCGATGTTCTGCATTTGGCGGGATATGAGTTCAATCCTCAGATCGGCGGTCAGTACGTCTCGTATCATCCGGACGTTTCCGTTCCGAAACTGGTTTGGCTGAACTGGTCGGAAAATGTGGATGGCGACTGGGTTTTCGCGACGCTGTATTTTGATATATCGAAAAATGCCCCGCAGGGGACGTTCCCTGTTTCCGTGACGTATAATCCCGATGACGTTTATAACTTTGCTGAAGAGAATATTACTTTCGGCATCATCGGCGGTTCCGTTGCGGTGAAATGATGCGGACTATATATATAAATAGGGAAGACGATCGCCGTCTTCCCATTCCCTTTTGAGCCGGGCGGAGGAGAAATCTTTCTCTCGGATCCGAGACAAACGCCATATTCAGAAAGGAAGATGCAAGTGAAAAAGATCATTTCCGCGATTTTGATTTTTACGACAGTTGTCGCCCTCGTTTTGGCCGGAACCTTGACCGTCAGCGCCGATAACGTTGCCTCCGGCTCATGCGGGGCGCAAGGCGACAACCTCACGTGGACGCTGGACAGCACGGGGACTCTGCCCGTCTCCGGCACGGGCGCCATGGTGGAATACGAGGAATACTCCGCCTGTCCGTGGTATTCCTACCGCAAATCAATCCGGAACGTTGTGATCGGAGAGGGTGTGACGAGCATCGGGAATTATGCGTTCTGGAATTGCTATAATCTGACAAGCATCACGATCCCTGAGGGTGTGACGAGCATCGGGATTGCTGCGTTCGCGTATTGCTCGGGACTTACGAGCATCACGATCCCGGTGAGCGTGACGAGCATCGGTTATGGTGCGTTCTCCGGTTGCTCGGGTCTGACGGAGATCACCGTTGCTTCCAACAACGGGCATTATACTTCGATCGACGGCGTTCTGTTTACCGCCGATGGCAAAACTCTGATCTGTTATCCGGCCGGCAGAACGGCGACCTCATATACCGTT
>JAGHUY010000250.1 GCA_018064545.1 Candidatus Apopatosoma intestinale
ATCAAACGGTAAAAATAAGCACTGGACATGGGGCCGAGTCCGCCGAGTATGCCGAGAGTTTTTCGGAAAGACACTGTTTATCGCCGCCTCCTTTTATGGAAATAATCGGTATTTCCGATAGTAGCGGCGGTTGTGTATGAGAACATATACCAGCCGGAGCGGGTTCCACAAAAGGTCGTAGGCATAACTGAAAGAGGTAAAATCGTTTCGCTTTTTGGCAATGGCTTTGACTTCCCGGACGAGAGCGGGCGACCCGGTATAGCGATAGACGACAGGAAGGGGGATAGCGTGCCAGAAGCGGCCGGGTTCGGTGTAGCGGATTCCGTCTTCCAAGATTCCCTCACAGTCTTTTACGATCAGTTCTGCCAGGTTGATCCCGCTTCCGGTAACGTAATAGTTGCTTCTTCCTTGGCGTAAGTTGATTTCAAACAGATAAAACGTATCTGTATCATCGTCGTATTTGATGTCAAAGTTGGAGAACCCACGATATCCGATCCCATCGAGAAACTGCCGGATTTTCTCCGTCAGATCGCGGTTTTCACAGGTCAGGATCGCCGCGTGATTGCCGATGGCTTTCGGGCTGTGTTCCTCTAACAGAACGTGGCCGAGACTCATCATTTTTACTTTCCCATTCTGATCGGAATAGCAGGTCAGAACGTGCATATGCGAGTCATCCCCGGCAATCGTCTTTTGCAAAATGATCGGATCGGAATAGCCGGAAGAATAGATCGTCCGGACGATTGCTTCCGCTTCTTCAGCCGTCCCGGCGGTATAGACTTTCTTCATGCCGGAAAACGGGTGCTTCCAATATCGGATGGAACTGGACGGTTTTATGATAATAGGAAACGGAAAGGGAAGCGAGGAGAGCAGAGACAGATCGTCGTCGGCAGAAATCACCCGCGTTTCCGGATAATCAAGACCGTACCGATCGCACATGGCATAGAAACCGGCTTTGCTGATCAGCAGATCGGCTAATGATTCATCGGGATATGGGCAGAAATAGAAAGAGGAAAGAATCTTTTGATTGCGAATGATAAACTCGGCGTATTCATCGGTGCAACCGATCAGACAGAACTGTTTCTCCGCTTGCTCCGAGGCGAAAGACAGTAGAGATTCCACAAGATTCCGATCGGTAATTGCCGGATCGAAAGCACGAAATCGGATGAATTTGGAGTAACGGATCGCGCCGAGGCAGGTTTTTCCGAATACGACGGAACATACGCCGTATGCCTCGTGAAACGCTCTGGCAACGCTGTAACAGTTCATGTCGGCACCGAGGAGGACAGGCTGTATATTCTTTCCCATGGTTTTATAAGCCTCCGTATGGAAATATCGTAGATAGTTCATCCGAAGTCATTCGCTGTTATGCCATTTAAATTATTATATCACAATCTATATGTAAAAAAAGCAGAAAAATGTTTTTTATCAAAGAAAAAATAAAACACGTGATGAGGAGGGACTGGAGAAAAATGGCCAGAGTCGTCGTTCTTCCCGCGCAGACAGTACGTGGGGGTACGGCAAGCGGGAAAACGGCGAGAGAAAAAGCGAAAATAATATGAAGGGAAATCCGCAGGATTTCTTCCAGTTTCGTCCCGGCGGACACAGAAAAATCCCCCGCCTTCAATAGGTAAAAAGAGGGGGATAAATCATTGGATTTTTTCGCTTTTTCGGTCTGGACTTTTTTTGCAGTCCCTTTACTGAGCTTCGGGAGCTTCTACCGGGCAAGAACCCTGGCAAGCGCCGCATTCGATGCATTCATCGGGATTGATTACGTATTTTCCGTCTTTTTCGGAAATGGCGCTGACGGGGCAGTTATCGGCGCAGGTGCCGCAACCGATGCATTTGTCAAGATCAATAACGTAAGGCATATGGTTCTCCGTTCTCGGCGGCTCT
>JAGHUY010000052.1 GCA_018064545.1 Candidatus Apopatosoma intestinale
AGGGGTTCCCCGAAGCGAGCTTGCCGAGTTTTGGGGGTTCCCGGCAGGGGTTCCCCGAATCGCGCTCGCGCGGTTTGGGGGTTCGCCGCATGCGAGACAGGTGTCAGCCGGGAGGCTGACGGATGAGGTGATTCAAGTTTACAGTTTTCAGTTTTCAGTTTTCAGAGTACAAAGAAATCCCTTGCCGTGGCAAGGGATTTCTTGTTTTATTCTTCTGTATAAATCCGTTTTCTGCCGTCATCTTTTTGCTGAAAGTCGAAAACTCCTACTCCGCTTTTTCGCTTTTTTTCAGCAGGATCAGCACCGGAACGAACGTCGCGACCGGCAGGACGAATCCGACGAGTTGGTGATCAGACTGGACGAGGGTGTTATAGATCGCGTGATAGATCGTCGCGACCGAGAGCAGAGCCATCGTGCCGGTATAGAACAGTTTCCGTCTGATATGGACGAAGGTCATGCCGTAGCCGACGGCGAGGGTGGCGACGCCGTGCATCATGCCGGCACCGAAGCCGCGGATGAGCGCGGCGGAGACCGGGACGGTCCAAGACGAGCCGCCGAGGATAAAGGCGTTTTCAAGGATCGCAAAGCCCACGCCGACGAGGAGCGAGCATTCCAGCAGCGTGCGTCTTTTCGGCTTGAACAGAAACGCATATACGAGGATGGGAAGAGCCTTGAACACCTCTTCGAAGAGCGGGGTAAAATTGGAGGTGAAGTACTTCCGGTCAAACGGGAGCAGATTCAGAACGATCGCGTTGAATTCGCCGCAGAACAGGCAGACGACCGTGCCGAGAAACAAAAAGAACAGCAGTGTCCGTGCTTTTCCCCGGCAGACGAACAGCGTCATTAAGAGCGGCGCCGCAAAACTGATGAATAAGATCAGATTCAGATTCCCCATCGTTTCGCCCCCTTATCGGCCGCGACGGTCAGACCGAGGACCGCAAGCGACGGGAATGCCGACAGGA
Source organism: Candidatus Apopatosoma intestinale (assembly GCA_018064545.1). Taxonomy (GTDB): domain Bacteria; phylum Bacillota; class Clostridia; order Oscillospirales; family CAG-272; genus Apopatosoma; species Apopatosoma intestinale. The sequence continues at coordinate 963 of JAGHUY010000052.1, forward strand.
TGCCGGCGGCAAGCTCGCTTCCGAGAGCCGAACCGATGACAGAAGCCGCCGTTGTGCCGTAAAAGACGAGAGCGGCGATGTTACAGGGCTTTGTCGCGGGCAAAAAGCCGAACGGGTCGGTCGGAAGCAGAATATGTTTGAGATTGTAATAGGAGGCCGGCAGAGCGGGCAGGAGCATCACGACCCACACGACGGCGCAGAACGCGTCATTTTCTTTCCATGCAAGGAACGCAAAGACGGCGGCCGCCGCCATGACGACCGGTGCGATCACGGCCAGCGCACGAGCCTTTTCCGATCCGTTTCCGTCGTCAACGATCTTGTCCAGCGTGCCGAAGTTGGCGGACAACAGGAAAAAGTTGCACCCGAAGATGCCGAGCATCCCGACGCTGACGGATTCGGTGACCTCGCACCAGAGACCGATGAGCGAGGAGAGTCCGGCGATGGCATAGCACCCCGCCGCGCAGACGAGCAGTTTGAAATACAGCGGTTTTTTCCCCCGGAGTATTCTGACCGCCCCGATTCCGAACGCGACGGCCGCGATCAGAAAGGAGAGCAGGGCGAAAACGGTTTTTAGCATACTTACCTCTCTTCTGAAAACCAGCATTGCGGCGGGAGGTAATCCCGCCCTATGGTCAGATCATATACGGCGGGAGTAAACCCCCGTCCTACGGGCACGGTTTTGATTTCACCGAAGCCATAGGCTTCGATTTCACCCGAACGGAGTGAGGATATCACTGTGAGCGAAGCGAACCCGTCCCCGCCTACGACTCTATATATAATTCATCGAGATACCATTTAGTCGGATTATCTATGATATATTTGGCAATTTGTTCGTAATCATCGCGTCCCCGGATGACGTGTTCATAAAAGGACGTTTGAAATAGTTTCCCCGAAAAGCCGCGTGCTTTACACGCTTTTACCGTCAATGACTTGTATGCGCAAACCATATCCATGACCGTAGGGCGGGGGCTTGCTCCCGCCGCTCCGGAATTCAGAAGAAAAATGGCGTGGATATGGTTCGGCATAATGACGTATTGATCGATAGAGAGAGAGGAAAAACGCTTTTCCAGCAAAGACAGTTGTTCTGCGGCGATCATGCCGTATTCTGTATATTCCATTCTGCCTTCGGATTTTGTCCCGAATCGGGAAAAAACGCACCGTCTGTCCTGCGTACAGATTGTGACGAAATAGGCACCCGTAGCGCTGTAATCATATTCATCAAGCCGAGGATGTTTTCTGTTCGGCAAATTCGTTTTCATCATTATCACCCATAGTATGATAACAGATAATCGGCAAAAAAGCAAGATTGTTATGAAATGTGTCGGTTTTCGGCGGGAGCAAGCCCCCGCCCTACGACATCACCTGCCGCGAACCCCAAAGCTCGGCAAGCTCGCTTCGGGGAACCCCGGCCGCCGCCAAATCCGCACAATATATCCGGTTACGCCGCTTCTTATGCAACGCTTTGCGTTGATGATATACACGCTATC
>JAGHUY010000341.1 GCA_018064545.1 Candidatus Apopatosoma intestinale
CCACTTTTTTAATTCTGGAAATGATTTAATATAATCGAGTCCTTCGTCTTTTCTATTCATTTTTTCTCCAATTCGTAAGGAATAAAAATTGTCTTACTCACAAATTCTGATTTGTCAACATTCCCTTTTACAGATCGTTTCCCATTCGCAAAGCGCGGTATATTCCCGGAGATACATTCCCCGGCGCATTTCGTCCGTGTCGGCGTAGGATCGGTAACCGCCGAAAATCTCCTTGATCTCCGGGATCGGAAGCCAGCGCGGCTCCATACCGACTGCCTTTTCCGCTTCGGTGAGCCGTTTTGTTCCCTCGCCGACGATCTCCCCGCAGAAATAGCGATTGACCCACTTGCGATCCTCATAAAGCTCTTCGATTGTCAAAAAGCATGCCGACGGTCGGATCAGAAATCCGGTTTCTTCCGAAACCTCCCGAACACAGCATTCGGCATCACTCTCTCCGTCCTCCAAACCGCCGCCGGGGATCATCCATACTCCCGTTTTCGTCTCATACGAAAGAAGCATGGCACCGTCTTTGACCACAATCACCCGACAGGCCGTCCTCGTTTTCCTTACCTGTCCGCTGAAATTGTCCCCGACGATCTTTACAGTCTTCATACGGATTCCTTTCTCCGGATGGTACGTCAGAACGGAAGCCAGCCGAGGTGCTCGAACAGAATTTTCAGTCCGATGGCGACGAGGATACAACCGCCGATGACGTAGGCTTTGCCGGAGAATTTCGTGCCGAAAACTTTTCCGATCTTCACGCCGCCGATGCAGATGAGAAACGTCACGGCACCGATGATGAGTGCTTCGTAAAGTGCTTCTCTGAAAGACAGTTCCGCGATCGTGAAGCCGACGGAAAGCGCGTCGATCGACGTGGCGATCCCCTGTAAGATCAGCCCCCAGAAGCCGACGGTGGGCTGTTCCTCCGCCTCTTTCCGGCGGAAGCCGTCAATGAGCATTTTGCCGCCTATGTACAAAAGGAGTAAGAACGCCGCCCACGGGATGAACGGTTGCACGGCGGCAAATTCCTCCGCGATCGTGTGGACACAGAACCAGCCGACAAGCGGCATGACGATCTGAAACAGGGCGAATGTGCCGGCGATCCCGGCCGCCTTTGTCTTTCTCATATGCGGCTCGGCAAGCCCGTTGACCGCCGAGACCGAAAACGCATCCATCGCCAGCGCAATGCCGAGAAGAACGCTGTGAAGAATCATTGAAAATCCGATCATTTCTTTTCCTCTTTTTTAGATAGTGATTTCATTCTATCATGGCGCGGAATCTTTGTCAACACGAAAAAAGACGACCGGAAAAAAGCCGATCGTCTTTGGTGCATTTCTGAAAACTATTCCCCATACCTGCCATGGATATTCTTCTGCCATAGGTCAGGTGCTGTTTTAACGGCGGGAGCAAGCCCCAGCCCTACGGTCACCTCATCCACCGCTGACGCGGTCCCCCTGTCTCGCATGCGGCGAACCCCCAAACCGCGCGAGCGCGATTCGGGGAACCCCTGCCGGGAACCCCCAAAACTCGGCAAGCTCGCTTCGGGGAACCCCT
>JAGHUY010000024.1 GCA_018064545.1 Candidatus Apopatosoma intestinale
CATAAAAATGCATCTTATGAGGTATGCACATCATATCATATTTGTCCGCTCTTGTCAAGGGAAACGCGCCATTATTTTATAAAAAAAGCAAATTTTTTCTCTCCGAGGATCTTTTTTTGAAAAAACGGAGAAGATTCCGCTTTTTTGTGATACAATAAAAAAGAAAAAACAGGGGAAAGACGGAGGCACTATGAAAAAACTTCTGGTTATCGACGGCAACTCGATCCTGAATCGGGCCTTTTACGGGATCCGGCCGCTGACGACGCGCGACGGACTGTTTACCCACGCCGTTTACGGAATGGTCAATATCGTGGAAAAGCACGTGACGGAACAGAAACCGGATTTTGCGGCCGTGGCTTTCGACGTGAAAGCCCCCACTTTCCGTCACAAAATGTATGCGGACTATAAAGGAACACGAAAACCGGCTCCTGCGGAGTTTTTGGTTCAACTTCCGTATGCCAAACGGTTTATGGACGCTCTCGGTCTGCATCCGATCGAACTCGCCGGATACGAGGCAGACGATCTGCTCGGTACGCTTTCCGCCATGGCGGAAAAAAACGGGTACGAGGTGTGCCTTGTGACGGGGGACAAAGATTCGCTTCAACTGATCTCCGATAAGACGGTCGTCATGCTGGCGACCACGGGCGATTCCGTGCGCTGTGACAAGGCCGCTTTCCGGGAAAAATACGGCGTTCGTTCGTCTCAATTCATCGACGTAAAGGCCTTGATGGGCGACTCATCCGACAACATTCCGGGCGTTCCCGGCATCGGCGAAAAGACGGCGCTGAGGCTGATCGCCGATTACGGCTCGCTGAACGGTCTGTATGAAAAGATCGAGGATAAACCGATCACGCCGGGTACCAAAGCCAAACTGATCGCGGGCAAAGAAAGCGCGTATCTTTCGCAGACGCTGGCCACCATCAAACGGGACGTTCCGCTGTCCTTTTCTCTGGACGATCTGGCCTATACCGGGATAGACAAACAGGCGGTATTGGATTTGTGCACCGAGTTGGAATTTTCCAATTTTATCAAGAAATTCGGACTGGAAGACATGGTGGGAAGAAAACCGGTGTCCGATTCGGCTCTGGCGGAATCAACGGCGCCGGAACTACCCGCACTGTTCTTTGATTTTTCCGAAGAAAAGGCGTATTTGTCCGAATCCGGGAAAACGCGGGCGCTTTCGCTTGACGAGGGGGAAAACCTTCTGTCCGTGCCCGAAGCGCGGTATGCCGTGTTTGATCTGAAATCCATCCGCCACGCACTCCCGTGTGAAGTACACGCGTTTTGCGAGGACATCATGCTGATGGGCTATATCTGCGCCGCCGGCGACGGAGAACCGACGCTATCAAAACTGTCGTCACGGTATCTTCTCTCCGAACCGGAGAGCGGGGAAGCGAGAGCGGAAGCTGTCGGAGAACTCTTCCGCATTCTGTGGACGGAACTGGAACAGACGGATCAGCTGACGCTGTACCGCGAGGTGGAGCGTCCGCTCTGCGACGTTCTTTACGGAATGGAAAAAGAGGGATTCCTTGTCGACACGGAAAAACTGGCCGCTTTCGGAAAAATGCTGGAAGAGCAACAGAGGGAGTATGCCGCCCGCATTTATCAGCAAGCGGGAGAGGAATTCAACATCAATTCGCCGAAGCAACTCGGCGTCGTACTGTTTGAAAAAATGGGACTTCCCCCGGTGCAGAAGACCAAAAGCGGGTATTCCACGAGTGCGGAAGTTCTGGAAAAACTGCGCCCATACAGCCCGATCATCGACGATATTCTGGACTTCCGTCAGGTGGGAAAACTGAAAAGCACCTATGCCGACGGGCTTTTAAAAGTGGCGGACGAAAACGGGCGCGTCCATACCTGTTTCCGTCAGGCGTTGACCGCCACGGGACGTCTCTCGTCCACCGAACCGAATTTGCAGAATATCCCGATCAAGACGGAACTCGGCAGAGAACTGCGGAAATTCTTTATTGCGGGCGGCGAAGACCGCGTGCTCGTCGATGCCGACTATTCGCAGATCGAACTGCGTTTGCTGGCCGCCATCTCCGGCGATGAGAGTATGATCTCCGCGTTTGCCGGCGGTTTTGACATTCACACCGATACCGCCATGCGGATTTTCGGGGTTTCTCGGGAAAACGTCACCATTGAACTGCGGAAACAGGCCAAAGCCGTCAATTTCGGTATTATGTACGGCATGGGCGATTTCTCACTGGCGGGCGATCTGCATATTTCCCGCAAAGCGGCGGCGGAGTATATCCGGAATTATTTGAATTCCTATCCCAAAGTGGAAGAATATCTCCATAAAACCGTAGAACAGGCGAAAAAAGATCTGTTCGTAAAGACTTTATTCGGCCGACGCCGCGCCATTCCGGAACTGGCTTCCCAGAAGCATACCGAAAAAGCGTTCGGCGAGAGGGTGGCGATGAACAGCCCTA
>JAGHUY010000324.1 GCA_018064545.1 Candidatus Apopatosoma intestinale
CCGCTGAACGAGACGCACATGGAACCGTGCACGAACGCTTCGATCTCCACGTCCTCCGGCAGATTCCGACGGATTTCGCGAATCTCGGCAAGAGAGAGTTCTCTCGCCAGCACCACGCGGCTCGCCCCGAGTTTTTTCCATAGTCTCGCGTCGGCCGAACTGACGGTTCCGGCCTGCGTGGACACGTGGATAGCGAGGTGCGGAAGCACTTCTCTTATCAGTTCCATCACGCCGACGTCCGCCACGATCGCGGCATCTACCCCGCCGGACGGGAGTTTTCCGAGCCGGGCGAGAAATTCCCGCAGGGCGGGATACTCGTCCTCATGCGGGAGGGTGTTGAGCGTGAGATAGATTTTCTTTCCCATCCCGTGCGCCATCGTCACCGCCTCTGCCAGTTCCTCCATGGTAAAGTTGTCCGCCGCCGCGCGCATTCCGAAGCGGTTATACGCCAGATACGCCGCGTCCGCGCCGTAGAGGAGTGCCGCTTTCAGTTTTTCCATATTGCCGGCCGGCGAGAGTAATTCGGGTTTCATAGTCTGCCTTTCCCCCGTTTCAGCCGCGAATCTTTTTGACCGCGTCGAGGTGCTCCCGGTACGTCCGGGAATACACCATGGACTTATCGTCGGTTGAAACAAAATAAAAATAGTCTGTCTTTTCGGGATAGACCGCCGCATACAGCGCGTCCGCACCGGGATTCCCGATGGCGCCGGGCGGCAGGCCTTCCTTTTGATATGTGTTATACGGATGATCGGCTTTCACGGCTTCCGAAAAAGCACCCGTCTCTCCGTCCAATCCCATCAAATATTTTACGGTCGCGTCGCTTTCCAAAAACCGATAGGAACTACCCAGCCGGTTATAAAAAACGGAGGCGATCTTGCCCATATCCGCCGGATGAAAGGCCTCGGCCTCTATGAGAGACGCCACGCGCACCGCTTCATCCACGGAAATGCCCCGTGCCAGCGCGTCCGCGCGCATCTGCGGCGTAAACCGCCGGTCAAAGGCGGAAAGCAGTTTGGAGATGGCCTCGACCTCCGTCGAATCGGCATAAAAATAATAGGTGTCGGGGAAGAGATACCCGTCCAGCCGATGCGTTCTTCCCTCCGCTTCCGGAATGTCGCCGATAAACTCATACGAAAACGGGTAGTTGTCGATTACGTCCGCAAATCCCTCCGGCGTTCCGATCCCGTTTTCCAAAAACAGAGAGACGATTCCCTCTGTGGTCAATCCCTCGCGGATGGTCAGTTTGATCTGCTTCCGCGCTTTGGCGGTTCGCGGCGCGAGCGTATATCGAATCTCATCGTAACTCATGTTCCCCGATACCGTGTATTCGCCCTCGGACAAAACAAGACCTCCCCGCAGTCGCGAATACAGGGTAAAGGCGGCCGGAAAAGAAACAGCTCCCGTCATTCGCAGTATCCGCGCCACGACTAAAACGCAATCGTCTTACTCAACCGAGACCGTCGCTTCCTCTCCCCTATTGACCAAA
>JAGHUY010000067.1 GCA_018064545.1 Candidatus Apopatosoma intestinale
AGGTCGATCGCATCCCGGATGGCCGGTAACGTCGTCTCCCGGAGCGTGGTGATGCTCTTATCCCCGCCGGGAAGCCAGCCGAGGTTAAAGAGTCCCGCCGAGATCGGGCCTGTGACGTACTTTTTTACGTTACTGTGCGAATCGAGGATCAGTGTGCAGTTTTCCCGTCCCTCTTCTTTCAGCAGTGCCGCGGTGTTGTCAAGCGCCTGCTGTTGGACGTCAAAGGCAAACACGCGCCCGTCGTCGCCCACCGCGCTGGAGAGCCAAAGCGTATCATGGCCGTTGCCCATGGTAAAATCCACCACGGTGCTCCCCGTGGCGATATGGGGCGCGATCAGCGATTTTTCGGTCGCCAGTAAATCGATCATATGGCCGCCGGCGTGTCTCATGAGAGCACCTCCAAAGCGGCCGCCGTCTTCGCGGCAAGACGCGCGTTATTCAGCACCAGTTGAATGTTGGAGGCGAGGCTTTCTCCGCCCGTGATGTCCTTGATCTTGGCGAGTAAGAACGGCGTAGTCGCCTTGCCGTGGATGCCGAGTGTTCCCGCTTCGGCAACGGCCTCGTCGATCGCCGCGCCGATCACGGCGGGGTCCATCGAATACTCCTCCGGGATCGGATTGGTCACGAGCATCCCGCCCGCAAGCCCCATTTCTCTTGCGGCATGGAACGCCCGTGCCAGTTCCTCGGGGCTGTCCAGCCGATAGTCCACGGAAAAGCCGCTCTTTCTCGTATAAAAGGCCGGCAGTTCCTCCGTCCCGTATCCGATGACGGGAACGCCCTTGGTTTCCAGATATTCGAGCGTCAGCCCGAGATCGAGAATGGATTTGGCACCGGCACAGATCACCATGACGGGGGTTTTCGCCAGTTCTTCCAGATCGGCGGAAATGTCCATGGTCGTCTCCGCTCCGCGGTGAACGCCGCCGATCCCGCCCGTGGCAAAGACGGAAATACCCGCCATCGCGGCGATCATCATCGTCGTCGTGACCGTCGTAGCCCCATCCTCCCCGCGCGCCACCAATACCGGCAGATCGCGGCGGGACGCTTTGGTCACGGCCGTGCCCTTTTTCCCGAGATAGGTAATCTCCTCCCGGGTCAGTCCCGCTTTGAGCCGACCGCCGATGATGGCGATCGTCGCCGGGGTCGCACCGTTTTCGCGGATGGTCTGTTCCACGGCAAGGGCTGTCTCCACGTTCTGCGGGTACGGCATCCCGTGGGAGATGATCGTCGATTCCAACGCTACGACCGGCTTATGTGCGGCGAGCGCCGCGGCAACCTCCGGAGAAAGATCAAGATAGGGATTCTTCATACTCCTCTTTTCTGTATAAACATTTTATTTTGCATAAATCATCATTTTATCATTACCGTTTCGGCACTGAGTGCACCGTGATGCGCCGATACTGGAAGCGCCGATCACAAAACCATGCGTTCTTTTCTCCCGTTTTCTTGTGGATTCATCATATCACAAAACCGGCGCAAAGTCAAGAAAAGAAACCGTTTATCCCGTTTTTAGCACTCTCACGCATAGAGTGCTAAAATTAACGGCGCGTTCACAAAAGAAACACGATAGCGAAACATTCGGGGCGTAGAATAGAATCAGAAAAAAGGCGAGCCGGTTTTCCCGAGACCGACACGAATACCTTTTTTCCGATCGGGTAAAATATGATCATAAAACACAGGAGGAAAAATTATGTTTGATCTGAAACCTTACGACAAAAAGAACACCGTATCTTATTATAATCCGTTCCGCGAGATGGAAGCGCTGGAACGCGAGTTGTTCCGGAATCCGTTCGGTTGGTTCGGCACGACGTCCGTCTCCGACGAATTCCGCACCGACATCACCGACGAGGGCGACTCCTATAAACTGGAAGCCGACCTGCCCGGATTCGACAAGGAGAACATCGCTTTGGACGTGGACAGCGACACGCTGACCATTCACGCCGAGCGCCACTCGAATTACGAAAACAAGGAGGGCAAGGGACAGTACGTCCGTCACGAACGCTCTTACGGCTCCTATACCCGCTCCTTTGACATCTCGGGCATTGAGGCCGAGGCGATCAAAGCCAAATATCAGAACGGCGTTCTCAGTGTAACTCTCCCCAAAAAGACCGTTCTTCCCGAGGAATCGAAACACATCACCATTGAATAGGGGCTGCTAAAAAAGTCCAGACCGAAAAACGAAATAAAAAAGATCGGGGACTGTTGCCGCAGTCCCCTTTTCATCGGTAGGAAATCCTACGGATTTCGTCTTATTGAATTCGTTTTTCTCTCGCCGTTTTCCCGCTTGCCGTACCCACGTACTGCC
>JAGHUY010000350.1 GCA_018064545.1 Candidatus Apopatosoma intestinale
GGAGGCCGAGGCCATCCTCGCCCGCCGCAAGATCGAAAAACTCCCGCTCGTGGACGGCGATGGCCGTCTCTGCGGGCTGATCACCATCAAAGACATTCAGAAAGCCCGCCGTTATCCGAACTCCGCCAAGGACGCGCAGGGACGGCTCCTTTGCGGCGCCGCCATCGGCGTCACCGCCGATATGCTCGACCGCGCCCGCGCTTTGCTCGCCGCCGGGGCTGACGTTCTGGTACTCGATTCCGCTCACGGCCATTCCGAGGGCATCATCGAGGGCGTTCGCAAGGTCAAGGCCGCGTTCCCGGATTGCCAACTGATCGCCGGCAACATCGCCACGGCGGAAGCCGCCCGCGATCTGATCGAGGCGGGAGCCGATGCCGTTAAGGTCGGTATCGGCCCGGGTTCCATCTGCACGACGCGCATCATCGCCGGTATCGGCGTTCCGCAGGTCACCGCCATTTTCGACGTGGCACAGGTGGCGAAAGAGTATGGTATCCCTGTCATCGCCGACGGCGGTATCAAATATTCCGGCGACCTCGTCAAGTCCATTGCGGCAGGAGCCGACGTCATCATGATCGGTTCGCTGTTCGCCGGATGCGAGGAAAGCCCTGGTGAGATGGAGATTTACCAAGGCCGTAGTTTCAAGGTCTATCGCGGCATGGGCTCTCTCGCCGCTATGGAAAAGGGCTCGAAGGACCGCTATTTCCAGACCGGCACGAAGAAACTCGTTCCGGAGGGCGTCGAGGGACGTGTGCCGTTCAAGGGCCCGCTCGCCGATACCGTCTATCAGCTCATCGGCGGTATGCGCTCCGGCTTCGGCTATTGCGGTTGCGCCACCGTCGAGGAACTCAAAGAGAGAGGCAAGTTTATCCGCATCACCGGCGCGGGACTCAAAGAGTCGCATCCGCATGATATCAGCATTACCAAGGAAGCACCCAATTATAGTACGACCGGCTAAAAAAGTGCAGACCGAAAAACGGAAAAAGAACATAGGGGGATTGCCTTGGCAATCCCCTTTTTCATAGGAAGGAACCCCTGTGGGGTTCGTTTTATTCGATTCCGTTTTTCTCTCGTCGCTTTTGCCCACTCGCAGTACCCACGTACAGCATCGGGGCAAAATCGTGGCGCGGGGGTTCCCCGAAGCGAGCTTGTCGAGCTTTTGGGGTTCGCCGCTTCTGCGCATTTTTATCTCGGTCGAGGGGGCTATCGTGCGCGGCTAAAAAAGTGCAGACCGAAAAAGAGTGTAAACAAAAACTGCCGGGCAGATTGCTGTCCGGCAGTTTTTCTTCCGAAACTCCTAACTCCTAACTCCTCACTCCTCACTCGCCGAAGCGATGGCTTCGGCGAAGACATCGGCCATGCGGAAGAAGCCGTGGTCATTGGGGTGGCAGCCGTCTACGGTACAGCCGTCCTCATAAAAGGTGCGGAAGACCTCGGCGTTGTCGATGAAATAGATATGGTGATCGCCCTCCGCGCGGGCGCGGTCGTAGGTGGACCGGATGACGGCACGGCGGGCGGGCGCGTCATTTTCGGGATTGCCGAAATTCGGGCGGCCGCAGACAAAGATCGGAATATCCGGATGCGCGTCGCGCACGGCACGGTAGCCGGCGTAGTGGGTATTTTGCAGATGTTCGACGCTCGGCGCGTTATAATCGTAATCGTAGAAGAACAGGGACATGGGCAGGGAAGCGATATAGTCCATGATCTTCTTTTCGCCCTTGGCATTGCCGGAAAAGCCCATATTCAGATAATCCGAATCAAAGCGGCGGGAGAGGATGGCCTCATACGATGTGCCGGGCGCAGACGCGCACCCGCCCTGGGTGATCGACGAGCCGTAGAAGACCATCGGCACTTTCCGCGTATAGCCCGAAAAGCGGGTGAGGGAAGCGTCCTTTTTGAGGCCGATATAGACCTCGCAAACGCCGCTGTACAGGGGAAATTCGAGGATCAGTTCCCGCTCGCGGTGTTCGCCGAACGTCACGGCGGCGCGGACGCTTTCGTGATTGTTCTTATCCGGAATAAACGAGCCGGTATAGGTCTGGCGGCCGTCTTTCCGCTCGTAAAGATCGAAACCGCCGGAGCCGAGAAATGCCATGTGCGGCATCAGGTACATCCCCGGCATGACGGCGTAGACGGCGATGGTGTCGGAGTCGGTGCGAAAGCAGACGCGCCCGCCGGCGGTGTGCTTACAGAGTTCGCCGATGCCGGTGACGAGGTTCGCGTCCGCGACAAGGTCTTCGGGAAGCCGGCGAAACCGGTCGGGCGCGGCGATCAGCCCGTGAATCTCAAACGGGTCTTCGCGAACGCTACGGAAAACAAGATCGGTCTCGCCGTCGAGCGAACGGGTGATGAAATTGGGATCGAGTTGCGAAAGATCGGGCATGACG
>JAGHUY010000322.1 GCA_018064545.1 Candidatus Apopatosoma intestinale
GCGCTGAAAAACGCGCAGAAGAGTCTTTCCCGAAAACTGGAAGCGCAACAAAAAGAACTCGCCGAGACCGATTCGATGGAGCAATTCCGCGTCTGGGGCGACCTATTGACGTCCTCTCTCTATCTGATCAAAGGAAAAGCCCCCTTTGCCGACGTGACGGACTATTACAGCGAAGATCTGCACACGGTGCGCGTGCCGCTGGACGCGACGCTGACGGCCGGACAGAATGCGGCTCGTTATTACAAGAAGTATAATAAATTGAAGACGGCGCGCGCGGTGCTGACGGAGCAGATCGAAAAAGGCCGGCGCGAGCAGGAATATCTCGCGACCGTGGAGACGGCTCTCTCCCTCGCCGAGACGGAAGCCGATCTTGCCGAAATCCGTTACGAACTCGCCGAAAACGGGATCTTGCGTAGGAAAGCCCCCGTCCGGGGCAAGACGCCGAAAGCCCCGGTGCCGTCGCCGATGCGTTTTACGACCTCCGGCGGCCACGAACTGCTGGTCGGCAAGAACAATATGCAGAACGACGCGGTGTCGATGAAGATGGCACGCAAGTCCGACTGGTGGTTTCACGTCAAGGGCGCACCCGGTTCGCACGTCGTGATGCGGTGCGAGCCCGGGGAAGAGCCGGACGCGGCGGACTTTACCGAGGCGGCAGAACTCGCGGCGGCCTATTCGTCGGTCGCATCGGCCGAAAAGGTCGAGGTCGATTACACCCTCGTAAAGAACCTCAAAAAACCGGCGGGAGCCAAACCGGGGTTTGTGGTCTATGATACCTATTATTCCGCTGTGGTGACGCCGAAGAAGAACTAGAAAATAGAAATGAGGAATTAGGAATTAGGAGTTAGGAGTTAGGAGTTAGGAGTTAGGAGTTAGGAGTTAGGAGTGAAAGATCGTTTCGGAATTGGAAAAAAATCCCTCCGTTCCGGGATGCTATTGACAAGACCGGAAAAATTCGGTATTCTATAAGTGAAAAGAAAATTTTTTATGGCAAAACCGTGAAAGGAGTTCGGAAATGAGCGAAAAAGAAATGGCCATGCATTTGCTGGAAAACGTTCCCGCCTATAAGCTCGGGTATGTGATTGCCTATTTGCAGGGCATCACGGCAGACGAAAAGGAAGACGATCTCTTCTGCGAAAAACTGTTGAGAGAATACGAGGCATCCGAGGAAAAGGGACAGTATGTGACCTTGGAGGAGATGGCAAAAATGAGTGGGGTGAATCTCGGTGCCGTATAGAATTCTGATCGATAAGCCCGCACAAAGATTTATATTAAAGCAACCGCCGGAGCAACAAAAGCGTATACTGATTGCCATTGGCAAACTACCGGATATGGGGGATCGGAAACCGCTTGCGGGGCATCCCGGATATTTCCGACTGCGTGTCGGAGATTACCGTATCATTTATACGGTGGAGCATGAAAAACTGATCGTCCGCGTTGTGACTGCCGGTAATCGCGGTGATGTTTATAAATAAAGAGGAATCTTCGGACTCTTTTATATTTTTTTATTTGGTGAGAAAATCGGGAGCCGGAAACGACTAATTCTCGGAAACCGCAAAATCAAGTCCGAAAAGGAGAATCATTATGAAAAAAATCGCTACTTCCGTTCTGTCGCTGATCTTATGCGCGGGGATGTTACTTTGCTGCACGTCGTGCGGGAACAGAATCATCGCCGGCGACCTGACCGAGGGCATGCTCGCCCGGAAAGTCGATGGCAAGCCGACCGACGAGGCGCTGGCGACCGCGTACACGGTCTTTGCCGGGAAACTGCTCGCTTCCCTCGCCGAAGAGGGGAAAAATACGCTCGTTTCTCCGCTCTCCGTCATCATCGCCCTGTCTCTGGCCGGAAACGGTGCCAAGGGGCAGACGCGCGACGAGATCGAAGCCCTGCTCGGCTCGGGCGTGATCTCGCTTGACGACATGAACGAGTATCTGTATTCCTACGTTCAGGGGCTGTATGACGAGCACAACCGCTACAACACGGATCATTCCAAAATCAAACTGGCCAATTCCGTTTGGTTCCGCGAGGGTTTTCCGGTCAAGGAAACGTATTTGCAGAAAGTGACCGATTACTATCTCGCGAACGCTTACGAACTGCCGTTTGACAACGCCGCGCTGAAAAAAATCAACGACTGGTGCGCCGAAAAGACCGACGATATGATCAAAAAGGTGATCGACGAGATCGATCCGGCGACCATGATGTACCTCATCAACGCGCTCCTCTTTGAGGCGGACTGGTCCGATCCCTACGAGCGTTCTTATCCCGGCACGTTCACGAAAGCCGACGGCACGGAGCAGAAAGCCGATATGTTATGCTCGACCGAATACGGCTATCTGGAGACGGCGAACGCGATCGGATTCAGCAAAGCCTACGATGGTTGGTTCGATTTCGTGGCGCTTCTCCCGAACGAGGGCGTTTCGACCGCCGAGGTGGCGGCTTCGCTTTCGGCAGGGGAGTTCCTCTCGCAGGTCAAACAGCCCGACTATGCGCCGGAGTTGCACGTAAAAATTCCGAAATTTGAATACGATTGCGGTTACACGCTCAACGAGACCTTGAAAGCACTCGGCATCCCGACGGCGTTCTCACAGGTGGACGCCGACTTTACCGACATGGCGGACGTGAACCGCGAACGCAACAACCTGTATATCGGCCGCGTCATCCACAAGACGCACATTGAACTGAACGAGCGCGGCACCAAGGCCGCCGCCGTCACCGCCATCGAGATGAAATGCGGAAGTGCGATGCCGATCGAGCGCAAAGAAATCAATATCTTCCTCGACCGCCCGTTCGTCTACGCGATCACCGACCGGAAGACCGGAATGCCGATCTTCGTGGGCGTAATAGAGACGATAAAGTAGAGTTAGGAGTTAAGGAAGAAAAACTGCCGAGCAGAAACGCCCGGCAGTTTTTGTATGATTGCCGCGTGCGGCGGCTGAAAACTGAAAACTTATGTCACCTCATCCGTCAGCCTCCCGGCTGACACCTGTCTCGCATGCGGCGAACCCCCAAACCGCGCGAGCACGATTCGGGGAACCCCTGCCGGGAACCCCCAAAGCTCGGCAAGCTCGCTTCGGGGAACCCCTGGCCGGCTCGGTCACGCCTCGGCTCTGACGTCCTGTTGTCACTAAAACTCGATCTTCGCTCGATGGCACTCGC
>JAGHUY010000054.1 GCA_018064545.1 Candidatus Apopatosoma intestinale
CCGCCGCCGTCCTTTTTGGTTCGGTCTGTCGGATAGGTCGAAAAGCGTCCTTTTGTCGGCATATAGAGGTTTTCCACGATCCTGTCGATCATCCGGAGAACCGATTCGTTTCCGAACTGCTCGTAGTATTCGCACAGCCCCCGGAGAACCCACGAATGGCCCGAAAGCTGTTGCTCGAACAGCACGTCGGTATAGACAACGCCCAAATACCCCCGCTCGTTGACCATGCGCGGGAACGCTTCGATCATCGGCTCCATAGACGCTATTTTTTTGCCGGAGATCTTGTAATGCGAAACGTAGGAAAGGAGCACCCGCCCCTCCGTATCCCCCGGCCAATCGTACCCGATCGGGGAAAAAATCGCGGGCATCTGATAGTAGGCGGAATCGGATATTCTGTGGAAATTCAGCCGGATTCTTTCGTTCAGTTCATCATCGCTTATGGTCTTTTTCATAGAGACCCCTCCGTTATTCGTTTGTAATCTTTTCTATTTCGTTTCCGGCTCAGCCGTCAGAACCCAATGATAGATATTGGTTCTGCTCCTTTCGTACGCCCAGGACGCCTGATAGAGCAGATACGGTTTTTCCGCCCCTTTGACAAGCAGGAAATTAGAGTACGCTCCGCAACCGGCGATACATTTTTTAAGATAATGCCCCTCGTCCCAATGGATGCCGTCGGCGGAGCAATAGATGATATTATGTTCTTTTTCTTCCACCTCTCCATGGGAGCCGCTCCGGCCGGCGCAGAAATACGTTCCGTTCAGAGAACTGATCTGCATATTCCGGATCCGCTTGGCAAAAAACGCTTCCTCCGGAATCCCCCACGTCTTTCCGTTGTCGGAACTGACGGTATAGGGAATGTGAAATTCATCATCTCTGTCGTAATAGATATACGCCGCGAGCTTACCGTCGGGAAGCCAGACGAGGGCACCGTAAAAACAACTTGCATCAAAACGCGAGCAAAGAGGAAGGATCGACCGCTCTTCAAAAGTGACACCGTCATCGGTACTGCAAAACAGATGATACTCACAATGCGTGCCGCGGGCGGTGTCATTGCCCTGTTCGAGAAGCACGTAAACGGTTCCGTCTTTATAGCAGGCATCATAAATGCGCCCGCGACGGTTTCCCACGCGCTCGGCGCCGCTCCACGTTCTGCCGCCGTCAAGCGTACAGACGAAAGTGGGGATGCCGAACGGCTCCCAACCGCACCCGCGATTATTGATCGTGTCGCAGATCACGTTAAAAACGATGACTTTTCCGCTGTCGGTACAGACCGCCTTTTCGCACATCGAGGTGATACCGATATT
>JAGHUY010000144.1 GCA_018064545.1 Candidatus Apopatosoma intestinale
TTTCCTTTGCCGAAACCGAAGGCTTTCATATCGACGAGGTCGAGCAGGCCGATGATCTTACTGCCTTCCAGAACCGGAATGACGATCGGGCAGATCGAGGAACCGAACTGTTCGTGCATCTGATCAAAAACGTGACCGAAGCGAGCTTCCGGATCGTCGCATTTGTTGATGAAGAAAGCGCGCGGAACGTGACGTTCGGTGACGTTATCCCAAGCGATTTCGGTGCCGACTTCCACGCCGGACTTGGCGCTGACAACGATCAGAGCCGCGCCGGTGACGCGCAGACCCTGCGCGACCTCACTGGAAAAGTCCAGATATCCGGGGGCGTCGATGACGTTGATTTTATGGTTCTTATAGGACACGGGAGCGAGGGACGCGGAGAGAGAAAAGCCACGCTTGATCTCCTCGGCATCGTAGTCGCAAACGGTGTTTCCGTCGGTGATCGTTCCCAGACGGTCGGAACCCTTGGTAAGATAGAGCATTGCTTCCGTAATGGAGGTCTTGCCGCTGGCGCTGTGGCCGAGCAGACAGACGTTACGGATGTTTTGAGAACTGATTTTGGCCATTTGATGAATCTCCTTGCGTAGATTTTTCTCCGTGTGGAATGAATGCCGAAAAAGCATTCCTTTACACATGATACACATTTATTATATCGTGGTTTTCCCCATTTATCAAGAGGATTTTTGTTTTCTCTTTCCGTGGTTTATGAGAAAAGAACCTGCATAATTTGTGCAGAATCAACAAAAGATAGGAGAGAAAAACGGTTTTTCCGGCGGGCTCATCGGAAATGCCGGAAAACGACTTGACAACAAAAATCGGAAAAGGTATAATATCAACAGAATAGGATTCCTGTGGAGGTATAGTATGGAAATTACGAAAGAGACCCTGATCGGTGACGTTCTGGATATGGACGTGGAAACGGCCCAGTTTTTCTTTGAAATCGGTATGCATTGCCTCGGATGCCCGCATTCGAGAGGCGAAAGCATCGAGGACGCCTGTGCGGTTCACGGAACTGACGCCGACGCTCTGGTGGAAAAGATCAACGCATTTCTCGCTTCCAAAAAATAAAAAAGTTTTTTCCCTGCTTTATGGATTCATAAGGCGGGGATTTTGCGTTTTGGTGACAGTATGACTCAGTTTTCTCTCGGACCGCGTCTTGCGGCCTGTGCCTCGCTTGTGCGCCCGGGCGCGGTTCTTTTGGACGTCGGAACCGACCACGCCTATCTTCCGTTGTATCTGGTATCGCAGGGAATCTGTCCCCGGGCGGTAGCCTCCGACGTGCGGAAAGGGCCGCTTGCCATGGCGAGCCGCCACATCGAAGCGGCCGGTCTTTCCGACAAAATCGAAACGGTCTGCACGGACGGGCTTGCCGGTCTTTCCGACCGGGGCGGGACGGACGTTGTGATCGCCGGCATGGGCGGGCTTCTCATCCGGGACATTCTCGCGGCCGCGCCGTTTGTGAAAAATCCGGATGTGGCCTTGATCTTACAGCCGATGAAGAACGAGGACGCGCTTCGCGCCTATTTGCTCGCCGAGGGGTTTGCCGTCACAGACGAGCGTTTGGCGGCCGAGGATGGAAAAATCTATTCGGTTTTGCGAGCCGTCTGGGACGGAAAGACGAGAAAGGCGGACGCGCTGTCGCTGCTTCTCGGCGCGGAGAATATCGAAAAACGGGCGGAGCGGCGGGAACTTTTCCTGCTCCTGCTCCGGAAATTCGAGACGACTTATCGAAAAAAAACGAACGGTATGAGGCCGGATCATGAGGAATATGCCGAGGCGAAAGCCATTTATGACGCGCTGACGGCCTTGATCCGGGAAACGGAGGAACGGATATGAGCACGGTAGGGGAACTGTACGACTATTTTGACCGGCGCATCCCGTCGTCCCTCTCCTGTGAGTGGGATAACGACGGGTTAATGGTCTGCGGGGGCGAAAACCGCACGGTGAGGCGTGCGCTGTTCGCGCTCGACGTCACGGACGCGGTGGCGGATTATGCCATAGAAAACGGCTACGATCTGATCCTTTCGCATCACCCGATGATCTTCTCTCCCTTAAAGAATCTGTCGGGCAGAGACGCCGTCGGGGCGAGAGCGATCCGTTTGCTGAAAGGCGGCGTTTCCGTATTCAGTTTTCATACGCGACTGGATGCCGCAGAGGACGGCGTCAATGATATTTTAGCCGAGATTTTCGGCCTTACCGACGTGTCCCGCTTCGGCCCGGAGGGGGAGGAGATGGGGCGGATCGGTACGCTTCCGGTGCCGCTTCCGCTGGATGATTTTGTAAGGATCGTCGAAGAGAAACTGAGCCACCATATCGCCGTCGGACGCGCGTCCGGCACGGTGAGCCGGCTGGCACTCCTCGGCGGCGGCGGACGGGACTTTGTCCGCAGTGCCGTTCTCGCGGGAGCCGACACGTATCTCACCGGCGAACTCGGCTATCACACGCTGGTCGATACGCCGATCACCGGCATCAATCTGATCGAGGTCGGCCATTACGAATCGGAAGTTCCGATTTCGCTTTTCTACCGTCGGGAGCTGGCAGAGCATTTCCCCGAAATTTCGCTCGATCTGTATCCGCGCGGGAGCGCGATCACATACGGAAATCAATAAAACATAAGGAGAACCACTATGAAACTGAACTACAAGAAAACCCTGTTGATCGGCCTCGCGTTCATGTCGATCTGCGCTTTCTGGCAGCTCTATGACGGTCTGATCCCGCTGATTTTGCGGGATACGTTCCACTTCGGCGACACGTTTGCCGGCGTGATCATGGCACTGGACAACGTCATAGCCCTGTTCCTTTTGCCGATTCTCGGTGCTCTGTCCGACAAGGTGGACACGAAGATCGGAAAACGGATGCCGTTCATTCTCGGCGGTACGGCCGTGGCCGTCGTGGCCATGACTTTTTTGCCCGTTGTCGATAACGCCTATGCCGCCTCCGGCACCGTTGCCCTCCGGTACGTGTTCATCGGCATTCTGCTTGTCGTACTGCTCGCTATGGCGTCCTACCGTTCTCCGGCCGTCGCGCTGATGCCCGATCTGACGGTCAAACCGCTTCGCTCCAAGGCCAACGCCGTCATCAATCTGATGGGCGCGGTCGGCGGGATTCTGTATCTGATCCTTTCGACCTTTATGTACTCCAAGTCGAAGACCGAGGGGCTTTCCCATATCAACTATCTGCCCATCTTCCTGATCATCGCTTCGATCATGGCGGTTTCCGTCGTCGTTCTGTTCTTTACGATCAAAGAGAAAAAAGAAATTCTCGAAGTAGAGGCATACGACAGAGAACACCCCGAAGAGGATCTCTCGGTGCAGGATGAGGCGGCCGGCAAAACGGTTCTGCCTCCGGACGTCAAAAAGAGCCTCGCGTTCATTCTCGGTTCCATCGCGCTTTGGTTCATGGGCTATAACGCCATCACAACGGCCTTTACGAAATACGCAACCAAAGAGTGGAGCATGGCTCCCGGCGGAGCCAGCCTGTGTCTGACGATCGCCACGGCAGGGGCTATCGTGTCCTATCTGCCGATCGGCATGATCGCGTCCCGCGTCGGCCGGAAACGCACGATCATGACCGGGATCATCCTGCTGGCTTCGTGCTTTGCGCTCGGCGGCGTCTATACGATCTTTGCCGATACGTTCAGCCCGATCCTCTACGTTCTGTTCGTTCTGATCGGTTTTGCGTGGGCGGCCATCAACGTCAACTCTCTGCCCATGGTCGTCGAAATGTGCCGCGGTTCCGACGTCGGCAAGTTCACCGGCCTTTACTATACGTTCTCGATGTCGGCTCAGATTTTAACGCCGATCCTCTCCGGTTTCTTACTGGAAAAGGTCGGTTACTGGACGCTGTTCCCGTACGGGGCGCTGTTTGTGGCACTGTCTTTTGTGACGATGATATTCGTCCGTCACGGCGATTCCCGTCCCGATGCCAAACAGGCTACGATGGAAGCGATAGCGGCTTCCGATGATTAAAAAGGGGTAAATATCGAATGATCTGGATTGTTCTCGGCGGTATTCTGCTGTTTTTCGTTCTTCTTTTCCTGTTTCTGATCGCGCCGAGCGGACGGAAACGGAAAACCCGTGATTTTTTTCACTCCCATCGTTTTTTTGCCCATCGCGGGCTGCACGGCGACGGGATTCCCGAAAACTCGCTTGCGGCCTTTGAACGGGCGTGCGCGGCGGGCTATGGGATCGAACTCGACGTCCACGTGACGCGGGACGGAAAAACCGTGGTGTTCCACGACGATACGCTCATGCGTATGTGCGGCGTCGAGGGCAGCATCGAGGATCATACGCTGGAAGAACTCCGTGCACTCCGGCTGGCCGAAACGGACGAGGGGATTCCCACATTTGAGGAAGTTCTCTCCCTGGTCGGGGGACGCGTGCCTCTGATCATTGAGGAAAAGGGCACGACGAGCGATCCGACCGTCTGTGCGCTGACGGCGGAAGCACTGAAAACCTATCCGGGGGATTGGTGCATTGAATCGTTCAACCCGTTTTACGTCCGCTATTGGAAAAAGCATCACCCTGAGGTCGTCCGCGGCATTCTGTCCTGCCGGATGAAAGGGGAGGGCTTTGCGGGAAGTGCCGTCAAGAACTTCCTACTGCAGAATCTGCTTCTCAACTTTTTGACGCGTCCCGATTTTCTCGCGTATGAGATTCACGGAAAAGGAAATCTCTCTTTCCGCATAGCCCGTGCGCTGGGCGGTTGTCCCGTCGGCTGGACGGCCAAATGCACCGAGGATTTCACCTTGGCGAAGGACACGTTTTACGCGGTGATTTTTGAGAGAACCCGGATATGAAAGGCAATAATCGCATGAAACAGCCAAAGAAAAAGCGACTTTGGCAGATCTCGGGACTGATTCTCGCCATCGGGTTTTTGCTTGTGCTGGCCGTTCCTGCCGGGATCGGCCTCGGCACCCGATGCGCGGTTTTTCCGGTCGGCGACGTGCCCGATTCCTATGAGATCGCCGTCGTGTTCGGTGCCTCGGTGCGTTACGGAGAATTGTCCGATATGCTCCGCGACCGTATGGACACGGCCATTTCTCTCTACCGTTCCGGCAAGGTGAACCGCTTGCTCCTCTCCGGCGACTGTGAGGGAGAGGACTACGATGAGGTGGGCGCCATGCGTCGGTATGCTCTCGCGCAAGGGGTGGCGGAGGAGGATATTCTGCTCGATCCGAACGGATATTCCACCTACGATACCGTATCGAACGCCAAATCCGGATTCGGCATCAGCCGGGCGGTTCTGGTGACGCAGAAATACCATCTGTACCGGGCTCTGTATATTGCCCGGACGTTCGGCATAGAGGCTGTCGGAGCGGATGCCGCTGTCCGTTCCTACTTCGGCCAGCCGATCCGCGCGGTGCGGGAGATTCTCGCGCTGAATAAGGACTTTTGGAAGTGTCTGCTTTCTAAATGAAAAACGCCCGTCGGGCTATCCCGACGGGAATTCGTTTTTTTATTTCACTAAATGTTTCATCGTCATCTCGACGCGGTCGTCGATATTCACCGTCCCGACGCCGAAGATGGACGTATGGAGTTTGCCGTGGAGCGGTTCCGTCCACTCGCTTCCGACCGCGGCAAGTCCGCCGCGCATTCCGAGGATAGAACCGACGGTCGCACCGTTGCAGTCCGTATCAAAGCCCTGCTCGACAGCCATGCAGACCGAGCGGCCGTAGTCGCCCTTTCCGTAGAGCAGACAGGCGACGACGATCTCCGCGTTGGAGATGGTATGGCACCAATGGTGGGAGAAGAACTCGTTCCAACGCTCATGCAGGTCACGGAAGAACTCTTCTTCACCGACGCCGTTATGATAGGCATCCAGCACGGCGACGATGCGCTCATAGAGACGGGACGTCGTCGGAATCTGAGAAAGTCCCGCGCGGATGATCTCTTCGATATTGTTATTCACGGCGGCTTCGGCCAGACACGCGGCGACGAACATTTCGCCGTAAATGCCGTTCTTGGTCTGCGCGATGCACCCGTCGCGCCACGCCATGTCGGCGGCGGTCTCGGGATCGCCGGGGTTGATATAGCCAAAGTAGTCTCCGCGGATCTGTGCGCCGATCCACTCACGGAACGGGTTGCGGATCATGGCGGAAACGGGGGGCAGATAGCCCTTGATGAAATTGACGAACGCGACGCGTTCGGCCGTGCAGTAGGCGTTTTTCGACTGACGCGCCACCCACAGTTTGGAGACGTCGGTCGGTGTAAAGTCGCGGCCGTACTGTTCGATACATTCCTGATAGAGAACCGTATAGTTGGTGTCGTCATCGACCGGCATCCCGTCCACGGTGTCGGCAAAGCATCGACCTTCCAAATGGAATTTATAGCCGTCTTTCATCTCCTGCGTGACGTCTCCGGAGCGGATATACCGGTGCATCGGGTAGTTACCGGACTGTTTCAGCAGGGGGTGCAGTTCATCGGTATGGATGCCCTCGACCGGTTTGCCGAGCAGACAACCGCAGATACGGCCGTACCAAGCCCCGGCGATCTTGTCCCGGATGTCCGCGGGAACGGGTCTGACGGGATGGCTCCACTCCTTGTTGCGAAGAGAGAAGATACCGTCCAGATCAGACGGCTCGTTATAGGGATAGCCCTCCTTTTTCGGCGCGTTCCAGACGATCGGGAAGAGTCCCT
>JAGHUY010000082.1 GCA_018064545.1 Candidatus Apopatosoma intestinale
TTCATTTGCGGCGGCGCGTTTGACGGTCTGAAAGAGATCATCGACCAGCGCAACGGCACACAGACGATCGGATTCCGCGGCGGAGAAGCCGAAAAGAAACAGGCGACCGACATAAAACCCGGTTCCTATGACGGGGTGACGGCGCACGATATTGTCAAGTACGGGTTGATCCCAGAAATGGTCGGTCGTCTGCCGGTCATCGTCGGGCTCGAAGATTTGGACAGAGACGCGCTCGTCCGGATTCTCCGCGAGCCGAAAAACTCGCTCATCAAACAGTATATCCACCTGTTTGAACTGGACGGACTGAAACTGGAAATCACCGACGACGCGGCGGAAAAGGTGGCGGAACTGGCCATCGAACGCAATACGGGTGCCCGCGGACTCCGCTCCATCATGGAGGAGATCATGCTCCCGATCATGTACGAGGCCCCGTCGAGAAATGACGTTACCGGCGTTCTTGTGGATGCCGAGGCCGTGGAGACCAAAACACCCAAGTATATAATGAAATGAGAAAAAAGAACGGCGAAACGAGCGTTTTGACCGTTCTTTTTGAAAAAGGATGACAACATGACGGAAGTGGTAGCCGCTCTCGTATGGCGGGACGGAAAATTTATGATCTGCCAGCGCCCGGCGCATAAGGCACGCGGGCTTCTTTGGGAATTTGTCGGGGGCAAGGTCGAACCCGGCGAGACCAAGGAAGACGCCTTGATCCGGGAGTGCCGCGAGGAACTCGGCGTCACGGTGTCCGTGGGCGGCGTTTTCTTTGACGTGGTGCACGAGTATCCCGATCTGACGGTGCATCTGACGCTGTTTCACAGCGCGATCGCCGAGGGCGAACCGAAACTTTTGGAGCACAACGATCTTCGCTGGATCACGCCGGACGAGATCCCGCAGTATGACTTTTGTCCCGCAGATGTCGAAATCTTGAAAATGATTCAAAACGAGTCCAAACAATAAAAAGAAAAAGAGACGGGTGTACAACTTAGGGATTTTTCCCCCGCACGACCGACAAAAAAGTGTGTTGGTGTAGGAATTGCCAACACAATTTGCCGAGTTTTGCAAAAGACATGACTGACATTATCCTTTTGAGCAAAAAAGATGCCGCGAGAAATTTGCATTTCTCGCGGTTTTTTGTCTTTGTCCGTTCTCGTCGACTACCGTACCAGCGTACGCCTACGCTCCGAGAACGAACAATCGTGCGGGGTCTCTCTCCCTAATTTGCACACCCTGAGGGGGAGCCTCTCTTTTTCTTTTTATTCAAATCTTTTTGTCAGTTTAATGGCCGTTCCCTCGTCGTAGACGCGAACTTCTCCGATGGCGAAAAAGCCGTTTCCGTCCGCGACACGGACGAGAGTGCCGACCCTAAAATCGGTCTTGATCTTGCGCTGGTAGATTTCGGCTCCGTTGTGGGCGAGTCTTGCATAGAAAGCGGGAAGTGTTATGAGCGGCCACGCGGCAAACAGCGTTTCCACCGGGAGCAGACGCGCTTCTTTTTCCTCTGCCGTCATCGTTTCCAGCGCTTCCGTCGTGACGGCGTCGGAAAGGGAAAACTGTCCGACCCGCGTCCGGCGCAGCGAATCCATGACGGCTCCGCATCCCAGCTTTTTGCCGATGTCGGCACAGAGTGTGCGGATATACGTTCCCTTGGAACACTCGACGGCAAGAAAGTAATGCCGGTCGTCCGTGCGGGACACGGAAAGGGAAGAAACCTCGATTTCCCGCGCCTCGCGCTCGACGGTAATACCGGATCGGGCGAGATCGACGAGTTTTTTGCCCCCGACTTTCAACGCGCTGTACATCGGCGGGACTTGCATGGTCTTGCCGAGAAACGAGAAGGCGGCTTTTTTCACTTCTTCTTCCGACGGGAGAACGTCGCACCGCGAAAGAACGGTGCCGCCGCTGTCCTCCGTGTCGGTCACGATACCGAGCAAAAGCCCGGCCGTATAGGCCTTATCATGTTCCATGGCGGCTTCACTGGCTCTTGTGGCATTCCCGACCAGCACGACGAGCAGTCCCGTCGCTATGGGGTCGAGCGTACCGGCATGGCCGACCTGTTTTGTTCCGTAGGCGCGGCGCACCCGATAGACCACGTCGTGCGACGTGATGCCGGCCGGTTTATCAATCAGCAATATTCCGTCAGTCATGGAAACCACATTCCTTTATGATCCGTTCGACGGCGGGATGGACTTCCTGCGCCGTGACGGTGCATCCGGCCGCCCCCGCGTGACCGCCGCCGCCGAAGATGGCGCAGAGTTTCGATACGTCGATCTCACAGGCGGAGCGGGTGGAGATTTTATAGGAACCGTCGGCGCGTTCGCGGACGAAGATCGCCACCTTGACCCCGTCGGCACGGCGGATCGCGTTGATGACGTCGTAGGTGTCCTCTTCCTCGAAGCCGCCGACTTTCTTATCCTGATTGGAAATCTCCACATAGGAGATTTTTCCGCCGCAGAAATAGCGGACGTTGGCCATGGCAAAAGCCTCGGCGGCCAGTGCGGTTTTGGTCTTGCATTCAAACAGATTGCGGCAGATCTGCGCATGATTGGCGCCGTGCTCGATCAGTTTGGCGGCCACTTTGTGCGTAAACGGCGTGGTATTGTCGTAACGGAACCCGCCGGTATCCGCGGCGAGCGCCGCATAGAGAAGCGACGCGATCGGTTCGGGGATCCGCCCCGAAAGCAGACGGTTGGCGAGCCGGTAAACGATTTCGGCGCAGGCGGCCGATTGCGGGTCTATCATGCGATACCGGCTATGGGATTCGTGCGTCCGGTGATGATCCAGAACGATGCTCATTTCCGCGGCTCTGTCCTGATAGAGTCCGAGTTGACTGGGAGACGCCACGTCAACGCTGATCCGCATGGCCGGTGTAAAACCTTCCGGCAGATCGGCTTCCGAAAAATCGCGTTCTCCGCCGGTCAGAAAGGTGAGAGAGACGGGAATCCGATCCGAACAGACGGGATAGGCCTCTTTTCCGATCAGCCGAAGCGTGGCCACCAGCGCAAAGCAGGAGCCGATGGTGTCGGCATCGGGATTCTCGTGGGTGTAAACGGCAAAACGGTCGTTTTGCCGCAAAACGTCGCAGACGGTTTTGACGGAATCGTTTGCGTGACTACTCATCATCCTTACCTCCGTCCGGTTCGGGGGATGATTCCGTATGCGTTTTTTTCAGAAGTTCAAAAATGGCGGCACCGCGTTCCATCGCGTTGTCGTAGATAAACTGCAATTCCGGCGTGATGCGAAGATTCAGATTGACGGCGACTTCATGGCGAATGACCCCGGAGGCACTTTTCAGCCCCCGCAGGATGTCTTTGATTTTCTCGGTGTCCGCGCCGAGGACGGAAAAGTAGATTTTGGCGTATTTCAAGTCGCCTGTGACTTCACATTGCGTGACGGTGATGAACTCACTCGCGACGCGCGGGTCCTTGACCGTGCGGATGGCATCCGACACGACGCGCAGAAATTCATCGTTGATCCGCGCTCTTCTGTAATTTGGCATTTGGCCCTCCTATCTGTCAGAAGACAGTAAGACATAATATTTCATTTTCAGTATAGCATAAAAGTAACGGCTTGAAAAGTGTTTTTTTGAAAATCGGGAAAAAACGCCCCAAAGAATGTCCGCGTTTCCTTGACATCCCCCGGGAATGGGTATATAATGACAACTGAACAAAAGCTTTTGCGAAAGCTTTTCCGTAAAATCTGAAGATTTTACGGTCTTGGAGTGCTAAAGCCTCCAAGAGTTCAGAGCCATTGAATGACTGTCTGTTTTTCTGATCCGTCGGGAGACGACGGATCAGAAAAAGCGCAAGATTTTTTCGCTTATATGCTCAAAACCCTTGCGACTTCATCATCCGAAAATGCCTGTTTGTCGCTCTGCGACGGCATTTTGGGATGATTCAGCAGACATTATTAAATGAATGTGACGGAAGTAAAATATTTCTCCCGACAGGGAGAGAAACCGAGGGGTCAACATGGAAAAAATGATTGCTCTTGTCAAAGAAAAGCCGGAAGCCGGCCTTTGGATGCGGGAAGTTCCCGTTCCGGAGTGCGGCCCGAACGACGTGAAGATCAAGATCAGAAAGACGGCGATCTGCGGCACGGATATGCACATTTACAACTGGAACGAATGGGCGCAGAACACCATCCAAACCCCGATGACGATCGGCCATGAGTACGTGGGTGAGATCGTCGAAATCGGACAGAATGTCACGGGCTATTCGGTCGGGGAACGGGTGACGGGTGAGGGTCATATCGTGTGCGGCTACTGCCGCAACTGCAAGGCCGGACGCAGTCACCTCTGCAAGAATACCAAGGGTGTCGGCGTCAACCGCGACGGCGCGTTTGCCCAGTATCTTGTCATCCCCGCTACGAACGTATTCCGTTGTGAGCCGGAGATTTCCGACGATCTGTATGCGATCTTCGATCCTTACGGCAACGCCACGCATACCGCGCTTTCTTTCAACGTCGTCGGCGAAGACGTTCTGGTCACCGGTGCCGGCCCGATCGGCATCATGGCGGCCGGGATCGCCCGCTTCTGCGGCGCCCGCAACGTCGTCATCACCGACTTGAACGACTACCGCTTGGGATTGGCAAAACAGTTCGGCGTGACTGCCGCCGTCAACACCGGCAGAGAGGACCTGCGCGAGGTCATGAAGAATCTCGGCACCAAAGAGGGATTTGACGTGGGCATGGAGATGTCCGGCAGCCGTCCCGGCCTTTCTCAGATGCTGGACAGCATGGCCAACGGCGGGCGTATCGCACTGCTCGGCATTCAGAATCGCAATCTGACCGAAGTGCCGATCAACACCATCATCTGGAACGGCTTGCAGATCAAGGGTATTTACGGACGTGAGATGTTTGAAACGTGGTATAAGATGGCGGCCATGATCCGCGGCGGCTTCAAACTCGATCCCATCATCACGCACCGCTTTGATATTATGGACTTCCAGAAGGGATTTGACGCGATGAACAGCGGCAATTCCGGCAAGGTCGTCCTCGACTGGACCAAACTGGGCTAAAAGGAGAAAAGATACAATGAATAAGACAGAAGCATTGAAATTCTATCATGACGAAGTGGAAAAGATCAAAGCCGACGGCCTGTTCAAAGGTGAGCGTGTCATCGCGTCCCCGCAGGGCGCCAAAGTGACCACCGCCGACGGTACCGGCATGATCAATATGTGCGCCAATAACTATCTCGGCCTTGCCGACTCGAAAGAACTGATCGACGCCGCCGTGGCGTCCTATCAGAATCGCGGCTATGGATGCGCCAGTGTCCGCTTTATCTGCGGTACGCTCGATATTCATAAGGAACTGGAAGCCAAGATCAGCCGCTTCCTCGGCACGGAGGACACCATTCTGTATTCCTCCTGTTTTGACGCCAACGGCGGTCTGTTTGAGACGATCTTGACCGCGGAAGACGCCGTCATTTCCGACGAGCTCAACCACGCCAGCATCATCGACGGCGTCCGTCTGTGCAAGGCGATGCGCTATCGCTATAAGAATAACAATATGGAAGACCTGGAAGCCAAACTGAAAGAGGCCGATGCCGCAGGCGCCCGGATCAAACTGATCGCCACCGACGGTGTTTTCTCGATGGACGGCATCATCGCCAATCTGAAAGGCATCTGCGATCTGGCCGACAAATATCATGCGTTCGTCATGGTGGATGACAGCCATGCTTCCGGCTTTGTCGGGGCGCACGGCAAGGGAACGGCCGAGCATTGCGGCGTGATGGGCAGAGTAGACATTGTCACGTCCACGTTCGGCAAGGCTCTCGGCGGTGCTTCCGGCGGCTTTACCTCCGGCCGGAAAGAGATCATCGATCTGCTCCGTCAGCGCAGCCGTCCGTATCTGTTCTCTAACTCCCTCGCGCCCGCCATTGCGGCAACGACGTCCAAACTGATCGATATGCTCTCCGAGACAACGGAACTCCGCGACAGATTGGAAGAGAATACGAAGTATTACCGCTCGCTTCTCACCGAGGCGAAATTCGACATCATCGACAGCACGCATCCGATCGTGCCGGTCATGCTCTACGATGAGCGCACAGCCGGGGAGATGGCACGCCGCATGATGGAAAAGGGCGTTTACGTCGTGGCGTTCTCCTACCCGGTCGTTCCGAAGGGTCGCGCCAGAATCCGCACGCAGGTCTGCGCTTCCCACACCAAGGAAGAACTGAAATATGTGGTGGATTGCTTCAAGGCAGTCAGAGACGAAATGAAATAAAAAACAGGCGTTGGCCGCGGCCAACGCCTGTTTTTTCGGTGTTTTCCCATTTTTCTTTACTTTGCTAAAAAAATATGGTAAAATAATGGTACTAAAACCGAACGAGGTAACAGAAATGAAAAAAAGTGAATTGACAGCCGCCGAAAAACGCAAACTGGTCATGGGCATGAACAGTTGGAGCAATGACGATCTGGGCGGCAAAATTTATCGGTTCCGTATGGCGGACGGCCCGATCGGGCTTCGCACGCCGATCGATCCCGACGATGAAAGCAAGGGGATCCGTCCTTCGCTTGCCTATCCGTCGGCGCAGACGCTCTCCCATACGTGGGAGCCGGAGTATGCCGAAAAGATGGGAGAGGCGATCGCCAACGACTGCATCGACGCGGGCGTGGACATCATTCTCGGCCCGGCAGTCAATATCAAGAGACTGCCGACCTGCGGACGAAATTTTGAATATTACAGCGAAGACCCGATTCTCGCCGGGCGGTTGGGCGCGGCCTATATCGAGGGCGTGCAGAGATGCCACGTCGGGACAAGCATGAAGCATTTTTGCTGTAACAATACCGAATATGCGCGTCTGTTCTGCTCGTCTGAGGTGGACGAACGGACGCTGAGGGAAATCTATCTGAAACCGTTTGAGATCGCTTCGAGGGCAAAACCGTGGACGGCCATGTGCTCCTATAACCTGGTCAACGGGACGCTGATGTCCGAGAACGGGGAACTGTTCCGCGTTCTCCGGGAGGAACTCGGTTTTGACGGACTCATCGAATCCGACTGGACGGCCGTGCGCCGCACCGCCAATTCCGTCAACGCCGGGCTGGATTTGGAGATGCCGTACCATGCCGGACGCGCCGCGCAGTTTGAAGAGGATTATGCGGCGGGATCTGTTGACGAGAATATGCTCGATACGGCGGCCGGCCGGGTTCTCGCGCTTGCCGAAAAATGCGAAGCGGAAAGCAAACTCCGTCGCACGACGATGACCGAAGAGGAGCGGGAAGCCCTGGCTTTGCAGATCGCGGAAGACGGGATCGTTCTCTTGAAAAACGATGACGGCCTGTTACCGCTTCACGGCGAACGGATCATGATCACCGGCGCACCGGAACGCAAACTGTTTTACGGCGGCGGCTCCGCCCGTGTGACGCCGAACAAGGACTACGTCCGCCTGAGCCGGGCACTCTCCGACCTCGGCTATGACGTTTGTTATCGGGAATCGACGAGAGAACCCGTCGGCGGACAGATCTGCATGAACGGCAGTGCGATCAGTTGCCGCGAGGAATTGAAAAACCGCGACGTCGCCATCATCGAAGTCGGCGACGATTCCTCCTGCGAGACCGAGGGACGAGACAGACAGACGATCCGCCTGACAAAAGAGGAAGAATCTGTGATCCATTACCTCTCCGCGTTTTGTGACAAAGTGATCGTGGTGGTCTATGCCGGCAGTGCCATTGATATGTCGCCGTGGATCGACGAGGTTTCGGCCGTCGTCTGGGCGGGCTTCGGCGGTCAGCGCGGAAACGAGGCGCTGGCAAACGTTCTGACCGGGCGCGTCAATCCCTCCGGCAAACTGACGGAAACGTTCCCGCTTGCCTTGGAAGACGTCCGCGCCGCGCAGTCCTATATCGACCCCGAGACGGTGTGTTATGAAGAGGGACTGATGGTCGGTTACCGCTATTTTGAGACGAAGAAGAAACCCGTTTTGTTTCCGTTCGGCTACGGACTGTCGTACTCCTCTTTCTCCTATTCGGATCTGACCGTCGAAACGGATGGGAATACCGTGACGGTATCCTTTACGGTCACCAACACGTCCGACGTGGACGGCAAAGAGATTGCCCAGTTGTACGTTTCCGGGTTCTCGCCCGAAAAAGACCGCCCGCGCCGTGAGCTGAAAGGCTTCGGCAAGGTGACGGTGCCGGCACATGAGAGCGTCCGGACGTCGGTCTCGTTCTCTTTGGATGATCTGAAAACGTTTTCGGACAAGACCCG
>JAGHUY010000163.1 GCA_018064545.1 Candidatus Apopatosoma intestinale
AAGTCCTTTTTGATTCAAAATTCAACTTCGGCATCGATCAACTGACAGTATTGATACTCACCTTCGTAGTAAATGTCAAAAACGCCGGTCACGGTTATCGTATCTCCACGCTTCGGGTAGTCGTCGGGATACTGATGATCGCCTGCCAAAAGAAACTCAAAGCCGAGACTGCAACACTGCGTCGAGTCCATAATGCAGCAAACGTAATAATTGCGTCCCTCTGCTTCCATCACGTCATAGATTCCGGTCATCCGGATCGTTTTTCCGATATAGGCGTTACAATCGCTTTGAATCCGAAAGATTTCGGAATAAGCAAGCGTATCGCTCATGACAGACAGATCGATGTCAGCACGGGTTTCGATCTGATCACAGGCACAGAGAGACAGAAAGCAGAAAAGCAAAACAAGAGAAATGATTTTTTTCATACGCCCTCCTTAACAAGCCCGACGATATAGCAAACGCCGAACACCGCGATGTCAACAGCCACGATCGTAGAGCCGACCGGCGTACCGGCCAAAATGGCGATCAGAATGCCGAGCGTCGCGCACGTTACGGACAGAACTGCCGAACAGACCGTAACAGAGCGAAAACTCTTGAAGATCCGCATGGCGGACAAGGCCGGGAAAATGATAAGTGCGGAAATCAGAAGTGAGCCGACCAGATTCATGGCAAGAACAATGATGACCGCTGTCACAATGGCAATCAAAAGATTATAAAGTCCCACTTTCATGCCGGTGGCTCTGCCAAAACTCTCATCAAACGTCACGGCAAAAATCCGATGGTAGAATATAAGGAACAGGATCAGAACGAGAAGCGATAATGCTATGCAGAGCCACACTTTTTCCTTGCTGAGCGTCAGAATCGACGTCGCACCGAACAGAGTGGTGCAGACATCGCCAGATATGTTGGAAGAAGTGGAAAAAATATTCATGAGCAGGTAACCGATGGCAAGAGCACCGACCGAGATCATGGCTACGGCCGCATCCCCTTTGATCTTGGCATTCTGACCGGTTCGGAGAAGCAAAACGGCAGAAAGAATCGTGATCGGCAGAATGAGAAGCATATCGTTGGTCAGCCCGACCACCGCGGCGACAGCCATGGCACCGAACGCGACGTGAGAAAGACCGTCTCCGATGAACGAAAACCGTTTCAACACGAGAGAAACCCCGAGAAGCGAGGAGCAAAGCGCGATCAACACGCCGACGATCAAGGCGTAGCGGACAAACGGGTATTGAAAATATAAAGCCAGTTTAGAAAAAATCATCCCTCGTCACCTCCCTTTGCCGGCGCGGAAAAGGAACGCCCCATCTCGCTTTTTTCGTATTCTTCACGCTTGCCGAAAAAGATGCGGCTTCCGATATGCAGAATATGTGTGGCATAGGTCAGAGCGGCGCCGATGTCGTGAGAAACCATCAGAACCGTGATGCCGTCATTGCGGTTCAGTTCGGCGATCAGACGGTACATCTCTGCCGTGGCAAACGGATCAAGGCCGGAAACCGGTTCGTCGAGTAACAGCATTTTTTTGGTGGCGCAAAGCGCACGGGCGAGCAGAACGCGTTGCTGTTGACCGCCGGACAAATCCCGATAACACCGGTCGGACAGTTCCGAAATTCCCATTCTCTCCATATTCTCTTCCGCACGTTTTTTATCTTCCGCACGGTAAAACGGACAAATACCCCGGGACGACAGGCACCCGGACAGAACGATCTCACGGACAGAGGCCGGAAAATCGCGCTGAATATCCGTTTGCTGCGGTAAATATCCGATCTCCGTCTGACGAAGGCCGCCATCATATCCGATATAGCCGGCAAACGGTTCCCGAAGACCGAGAACGGTTTTGATCAGCGTGGATTTTCCCGATCCGTTTTCTCCGACGATGCAGAGATAATCCCCGGCATTCACCGAAAAATTCAGATCGTGCAGTATTTCTCTTCCCTCATAACCGAGGCAAAGATTCTGACAGGTTAAATACGTCATCGGTTTCTCCTATTTCAATGCCGTTGACAGAACGGCCAAATTGTCTTCCATGACGGAAAGATACGTTTTTCCGGCTTTTCTTGCTTCCGAGGTCACCGACTGCATAGAATCCATTACCAAGAGCGAAACGCCGTCTGAATGGGCGGTATCGATGATCGTCTGCGCCAAAAGGTGGTTTGTGCCCTCCAAAGCCAAAACGCAAGGAAGCGACAGTTCGTCCACCTTGTTCGCAAGGAAAATGACAGTTTCAAAACTGGCGGCACTCTCAGAGGAACATCCGACAAAAGCGGCGTAATACGTTAGCCCGTAGTCATCGACCAGATACCGGAACGGGAAACGGTCGCCGAACAGAACGGTTTTTCGAGCCGCATGATCCGTGGTTTCCCGATACTGCTGATCGAGAAGCATCAATTTTGCAATATAGGCTTCCGCATTGGCTCGATAGTCTGGGGCATGTTCCCCGTCGATCTCACAGAGAGCGTCGGCCATTTTTCGGCAATAGAAAACGGCGTTTTGAAGTGAGAGCCAAACGTGTTCGTCGTATTCGGTCTCATCCTCTTCTTCGTCTTCTTCCCCCTCCATGCCCTCCACCAGTTCTTCTTCCTTGGCGTTATCGCCGAGAAGAGGAAGTAAAAGCATTTCGGTACGATCCGGATTTCCGCCTTTCAGGGCATCGGTTATCCAACGGTCGGATTCTCCACCCACGCCGATAAAGAGATCGCACGAGGAAATGCGAACCATATCATCGACTGTCGGTTGATAACTGTGAACGTCCACGCCGTTCTCTTCCAGCAACGTGACCGTAACGCCTTCCACGTCGCCGACGATCTCACGGACCCAATCATAAGGGGGAAACAGCGTAACGACGATCTGAATCCCGTCTTCACGTTTTGGTGCGGCACAACCGCAAAGAGAAAGAGCGAAAAACACACATATCAGTATCAAACTGAATATCCTTTTCATTTCGTCACCTTCGCTTTCTTTTTGCATTGGCCGCAAAGCCCGTAAAGGACGGTTTCTTCTTTATCAAGAGAAAAATGCTCTCCGAAAGAAAGAGCCTGCGACAAAACGTCGGCTACTTTTTCGCTGACATGAAAGGTGTGGCCGCACCCGCAACAGGAAAAATGCAGTTGACCGTGACACTCGTCACAGTCCAGATACTGATAATAGGATTCCCGGTCGCCGCCTTTGGTAAAGCGATGTACTTTGCCATCGGCTTCCAAAGCGGACAGATTCCGATAGACGGCACTTTGGCTGATGCCATCCTGCTTTAACGATTCGGCAATCTCTTTTGCGCTGAGCTGCTCGTCGCGATGCGATTCCAAATATCCGAGCAGAACTCTCCGCTGATTCGTCATATATTTTCCCATGAGAGCGTCACCTCAATTTGCAAATGATTCGCAAATTATCCTACCATACGTTTTTCATTTTGTCAAGATAATAATGAAAAAAGACCGGGGTTCCGGTCTTTTTTTCAATCAATATAATTTTCTGCGACGAGATATAGCTCCTCCGGCGAGAAAACCGCAATTCCCTTTTCCAGTTCTTCCCGTTCCGAATCCGGTAAAAAAGCCGGATCGGCCGAAAGTTCGCGGACAACATCTCCGGCATCGGATAAAATGACGATCTTTTCTCCCCGGATTCCGACGTATCCGATCGGCTCGGTTTTCTCGCTGTCTGTCTGATCGGTCGGCCCGTCAGCATTGAAACCCGTCGGAACCGTGCCGAGAGAGGCGCGGATGCTCAGGCAGACGGATAACGTGATCACCGAGAGAATCACAGAGACGAAACCCAAAAGAAGACCCCACGCATTTCCTTTTTCGTTCATTGTTTTTTCCTCTTCCTCTTTTTCCCAACCCATGGTCTGATACATATTATGGGCCGAAAAAAGCACAATATTCACATAAGAGGTGAATAAAATGACAAAAAAGCATTTATTTCGTAGGATAATTCTCGGCGTATTGGCGACATCGCTATTGACAGGTTTTCTCCTGCTTTCGGCGTTCTTTCTCTATATGAAGTTCGGCATTGACGACAGTCTGGATATGGAAGCGCTTGCCGGAGAACAAAACCTCACGACAAAACTCTATTATACGGATGAAACCGGTGCGGAAAAAGAATGGGAAAGTGAACGTCTGTTCGGAACGGAAAACCGGATATGGATTCCGCTTTCCGAGATTCCGAAACAGGTGCAACAGGCTTTTATCGCCATAGAAGACCACCGTTTTTATACACATAACGGCATTGACGCGAAAAGAACGGCGGGAGCCGTGCTCTCGTTCTTCGGAAAGAAAAGTTACGGCGGTTCGACCATCACACAACAACTGATCAAGAATCTGACCGGCGACAACGCCATTACCGTCAAGCGGAAGCTCACCGAAATCAAAAGAGCCATTGCCCTTGAAAAAACGGTTTCCAAAGACAGAATTCTCGAACTCTATCTCAATACCGTCTATCTTTCGCAGGGCTGTTACGGAATCCGAACGGCCGCGGAGCGCTATTTTTCCAAAGACGTCGGAGAACTGACGTTGGAGGAAGCGGCCACGCTTGCCGGTATCATTCAATATCCGACCCACTACGATCCGATCCAGAACCCGGAAAACAGCAAATACCGACGGGACACCGTTCTGGCGCGAATGAACGAACTAGGCATGATCGACGATGCCACATTTCAGGAGGCAACGGAAAAGCCGATCATGCTGAACGTCACAAAAAATCGTAAAGAAACGGCCGTTCATTCATGGTTTACCGACGCGGTCATCGAAGAGGTCATAAACGACCTCTGTGAAGAAAAAGGAATGTCCCGATCCGCCGCGTCTTCCTTACTCTACAACGGAGGACTTTCGATCTATACCACGGTAAACCCGGCCATGCAAGCAGATCTGGAATCCATGTATGAATCGGGAAACGGATTTCCACATAATCTGGCCGGACAGACGGCGGATTCATCCTGCGTGGTCATAGACTCCCAAAACGGGAATGTGGTGGCTCTGGTCGGCGGTCGCGGCAAAAAAACCTCGGATCGGGTATTCTGCCTTGCTACTCAGATGCTTCGCTCTCCCGGATCGGTCATCAAGCCCGTCAGCGTCTATGCGCCGGCACTGGAAGACGGGATCATTACGTGGTCAACGGTTTTTGACGATACCCCGTATTCCTTTATGCAAAGCGATAAAGGATGGCAACCGTGGCCGAAAAACAATCCCAAAGTTTACTCCGGACTGATCCCCGTCAATACCGCCCTGCAAAACTCCGTCAATACCGTATCGGTCAAGATACTGGAAAAACTCGGCATCAGCCGTTCGTTCTCGTTTTGCCGTCGTGCGGGTCTTTCGACATTGATCGACCGAAAGAAAACGGATGGCGGGCAGGCGATGACGGATATGGCTCTTGCCCCGCTGGCGCTGGGAGCCACCACAAACGGCGTATCTGTCCGGGATATGACGGCCGCCTATACCATGTTTGCGGCAGACGGGGTCGCTTCCCGCCCGCGGACTTATACCCGCGTTACGGATAAAAACGGAAAAGTTCTGCTGGAAAAAGAGCCGAAACAGCGGCAAATGATCTCCGCAGAAAACGCCGAACTGATGACAAAAATGATGCAAAACGTCGTTGCGTCAGGTACTGCCACCAACGTGACTCTCGGAAAAACGCTTCCCATTGCCGGAAAAACGGGAACGTCGGGGGCCAATACCGACCGATGGTTTATCGGATATACACCGGGCGGCTACGTTTGCGGCGTTTGGTACGGATACCGGGAGGCCGCCGATATCGGATCGTATTCCGACAATCCGGCCGGCGACGTCTTTAATTTGGTCATGACCTCGTTTTATGAAAAAGGGTATCTGGCTACCGCCTCCGAACGGACGGTGTCAAACAATTCCGAACTGGTGTCAGTCTTATACTGCCGTGATTCCGGAAAACTCCCCTGTGCCGCCTGTCTCCTGGACCCGCGAGGCCATAGGATCGAACTCGGATGGTTTGTCCGGGGAACGGAACCCACGGAAAAATGCGATGCGCACATTCTCGTCGAATACGACAAAGAAACGAAAGCCGTGGCGTGCCCGAACTGCCCGAAAGAAAACTTGCGTCAAGTTTCTCTGGTCAAAAACTACACCCGATCTTTTCCGTGCGAAATCACCGTGACAGACGCCCAGTATATGTACCGTTTTCTGCCAAGCGGAACGCTTCCCTCATCGGATCAGACAAAGGCTTTTTTTGATTCGTTGGCCGGGGAAAAAGAGTTCTTCGGGACTTCCGGAAAAAAGAAAGCGTTCAACCGGCTTTGTACCGAACATGCCTTTTTAACACCAAGTGATTATCACGTATCGGATAATCCGTAAAACTAAAAAGCGGGTCTTTTTCAGACCCGCTTTTAACGATTAAATATATATTTTGGAAATAAGCCACATCGGAATCATCCAGAACAACTGGTAGATGGCCGGATAGAGCGGTCTCATAATATCGGAATGCCCAGTGACGATGACCAGACCCATCAGAACGGCACCGACGATCACGGAAATCAGCTTAATGGCCAAATTGGTCTTGGAAATGCTGATCAGGCGATCACAGGTGATCCACGTTTTGGCAAGCCCCTTGGCATCCTGCGTGGAAACGATACTGCCGGTATATGCGGAGATCCGTTCCTGCTCATCGGCCGAAAGCATCGGCTTCAAAATCTTGACCGGATAGGTGGCGGGATCTAATTTGCTCTTGGAAAGGATCATATTATCCAATCCCGGGTCTGCCGTCGTAATGGCGGTGCAGATTCCCTGCTGAGCGAGATGTCTTACAATATAAATAAAATCGGAAGAAGCGTTGTACTGGATATAGAATTTTGCCACGATAAAGTCATCCATGGCGAGATACAGGATCCGTTTGTTGGAATCACCGTCATAGAGTTCATCGCCCGGCTCGTATGTAGTGTTGAAACACTGAGCATCCATGTAGGACGGCTGTCCGACAAAGACGTGATGACCGTCCACCAACGCATCGACGCCGAGTTCGGAAAGTTCCCCGATCTCCACGTTATCGGATGCGGTCCCGTCCAAAGCGGCTTTGCGGAATACCGTGGCAAGCGGGCCGCCGATCTTGGAGTAGACGCTGGACGCCAGATAAATCACTTTTTCAATGCTCTGATTCTCATAGACCTTGACACTGCGGATTCTCAGACGATCCGGCGGGAAAGCCAAATCATCGGGAACCGAGAGGACGGAAGCGTTTTCATACTCATCCGGAGTCGTGTCACCGAGGATCGCCGATCCCTGCGAATAGGCACGGATGGTGGCGAGATACGTTGAATAGGCAAAGGAGATAAAAGCGGAAACGGGAGCGCAGATCAAAAACGTAACGTACATATTGGTGACGCTTTGATAGACGCTTTCCCCCGCTACTCTCAGCGATACGATCAGCGCGGCAACAGACAGGAGGAAACTGAACGGGATCAAGAAATTCAAGCATTTTTTCGCCTTGGGATAACCGGCTTTGCGGGCAAAGAAACCGTCCACAAATCCGACAGTCTTCAAACGGTATACGTCGGAAGAATCGGTAATCATGTTGCCGAATTCCATTCTTTCGGCTTCGCTGCCTTCCCGGGTCAGGCGTGAGAGAACGAATTTTTTCTTGCGGGAAGAGATAATATTGAAGGAATAAATCTCTTTGCGAAGTCCGAAAAACAGAGAAAGTGTACTGAAAAATACGCAAATGGCAAACGTCACGTTGTAGAGATACAGGTCCACATAGGAGTCCACCAAGAGTGCCGTAATGGTCGTGGCGACAGAGAGAAGGAACATAAACGCCGTGATGCTGTCGCAGTCGGTTTTGAAATGTGCCAAAGACACAATTCCGGCAATGATACGATCAATGGCAAAGAACGCGCAAAGGAACGTAACGCCGAAATCCAGCAAGACGTAATTGGTCATGCCCAGAATCGTGCGGATCGACGGAACCGCTTCCAGAATCAGAAGAGCGGCGGCGAAGAACGCGGAGAAGAAAAGACGAAGTTTTACGAGCGTGTATTTCTTCTTGAACGTATCAAAGATACCGACGTTCTGCTCCGGTTCCGTGTATTCAAATGCCTCTTCTTTCTCTTCTTTCGGCTCTACGGTGGCATTGGCCGAACCGTTCTGAATGGAGGAAACGTCGATCTGCTCCGTCGCGTTCAGCGCATATTCATCAAAAATCTGTTCCGGCTGATCTTTGCTGTCCAGTTTGCGCGGGTCAAGCCCGAAAGACATCATGATCTCCGTATCCATGGCTCTCTCGCCGGTATCGGTCTTATCGTCCGTTTCGATCTCTTCGGCGGGATGCACGGTAATATCGGGTTCATAGGCGTGAATGCTCTCGGTATTGTCAAGATGCTCGACCAATTCCTCTTGATAGGGCTTTTCGGCTTCTACACGAATATTCACTTTTTCGTCACCGATGTCGACCGGAACCGACATTTCTTTGGTATAAGCAAGGGAATCCAATACTTCAAAAAGGTTCTGCTTCTCCTCTTCCGATTCGACAGCAGGAGTTTCTTCCTCTTCGGTGACTTCAGGAACGGGAGTCTCTTCCTCTTCAGCTACTTTCTCGATGGGAGATTCTTCCACTTCGGCGACTTCTTCGATGGGGGTTTCTTCCTCGACGGCTTCGGGGACAGGAGTCTCTTCCTCTTTGACGGCTTCCTCAATGGGAGTCTCTTCCTCTTCGGCGGCTTCCTCGATGGGAGTCTCCTCTTCGGAAACCTGCTCCGCTTCATCCGAAGCCGGCTTTTCATCAGGGAATGATTCTCCGGCAAGCTGATTGGTCAACAGTTCGATCAGACCGGTCGTAGAAAAGTCCTCATTCATCTTTTTCTTGGGCGGATTGCTGTTGTTCGCCATACTAAGTCCTCCGTTTTCTTAATGTAGTATCGGTTACTATTATCGAGTATGTCTAGATTCTGCCGCGGCAAAGAGCAACACGGACGCGGCCGAAGATACGTTCAAAGAATTGATATGTCCGTACATGGGAATCGAAACACAAAAATCACATTTTTCTTTGACCAAACGGGAAACACCGTTTCCTTCACTTCCCAAAACCAAGGCGCACGGGCCGGTCCAGTCGGTTTTCGAATACGGGCTACCGTCCATATCGGCGGCATAGACCCAAACGCCGAGTTTTTGAAGTTCTTCGATCGCCGAGGCAATGTTGGACACTCTGGCGATCGGAAGAAGTTCGGCAGCACCGGCGGAAGATTTATAGACCGTCTGCCCGATCACGGGAGCGTGCCGCTTTCCGATGATCAATCCGTGAGCACCGGCACATTCGGCACTGCGGATGATCGCCCCGATATTATGCGGGTCTTCCACATCGTCACAAACGACGATCAGCGGCTTTTCTCCTTTTGCCTCGGCCGCCGCCACCATATCGGCAATGCTGACGTACTCTTTCAAAGCGACCATGGCCGCAACTCCCTGGTGGGCGTTCCCGGCCGACATCTGATCGAGTTTGCGCTTGTCCACTTCCAAAATCACGATTCCGCGTTTTTTGGCTTCCGAGAAAATCAGGGAGATAGAACCTTCCCGCTCTCCGCGCTGGAGAAAAATCTTTTCGATCTCTTTCCCGTTTCTGAGCAATTCCAGAACGGGATTTCTACCGACCACGATGTTTTCCGCTTCCCCGCTTTCCGGAGAAGCATTGTGATACCGTTTTTCCGTCATATTCTCTCCTATTTT
>JAGHUY010000290.1 GCA_018064545.1 Candidatus Apopatosoma intestinale
CTCGGCATCCTCATTGCTCATGTAGCGGATGACGACCGTTATATCGGTACGTACAACACCTATAATACGATGAGCGCCAGTGCCACCACCTATATCACGGGCGATAACCAGGCGAAGATCGGTATTTCCCAGTTCCCGTCTTATCTCTGCACCGTTGCGATCCCCACCAAGGTTGCGACCAAACTGGCGGTCGGGACTGCTTATAAGTACTCTCTGACGCAGGCTGCTCGCGGTGAGACCCTGTTCTTCACGGGCGCTATGAACGGTTCTTATCTGGCTACTTCCGCCAATATTGCCGACGCCGTTGACGTTTACGTCGAGACCGTTGAGGAAGGCTATCGGATGTATTTCCTCGTAGATGATACGAAGAACTACGTGGAAATCTATGATCGCGGTTCCGGCAAGGCCGGTGTTCAGATCACGACCGAGCCCACCACGGTATTCACCTGGAACGAGGATCTTTCCATTCTGATCGCTCACGTGGCAGACGACGACCGTTATATCGGTACGTACAGCACCTACAATACGATGAGCGCCAGCGCGACCTCTTACATCACGGGCGACAACCAGGCGAAGATCGGCATTTCGCAGTTCCCGTCTTACCTCGTGATCATCGGTTTCTGATCGCGCCGATAAAAAAAGAAAACCGCCCAAGTGTCCGCACTCATGCGGATGGCGGTTTAGATAACGAAACATAAAAAACGGGCTGTAAAAAACGGATGTTTTTTACAGCCCGTTTTAATTGTACTAATAGGGGCTAGGAAAAAATGTTCAGAATTGTCGTTCTTCCCGCGCAGGCAGTACGTGGGTACGGCAAGCGGGAAAACGGCAAGAGAAAAAGTGAATCAAATCAAACGAAATCCGCAGGATTTCCTTCCTTAAAAGAAACCTTGGGCAAACGCCCAAGGTTAGCTTCTTTTTCGCTTTTTCGGTCTGGACTTTTTTTGCAGCCCCTTTTTGGTTATTGAATGGATTCTTTGGGCATCTCGTGAGCATAAGCGAGGCGCGTTCCGAGATACGACAGAAAATATCCGGCGACATAGGCGAGAGTCCCACCGACGAGCGACCCCGCCGCTTCGGCACTCCAACCGGAAGTGACGGTATTGAAGACGGTCAGCACGATCATCGCAGCAAAATAGACGGTGGAAACCAAAGATAAGTGCGTTTTGGGGACGAGAGACGGTATCGGCTCCGCTTTCGTCCACACGGCATGGATTTTGAGAGCCGCCACGATGAACAGCACGATGCCGGATTCCATCAGATAGATCAGCGTGCTTTCCAGATCGGCCGAAATGAACTGCTCGCTTGACATATCCATGATGCCGTTCGGCACGAGGATGAGAAGACGGATGAAATACTGGCACAGGATGTTGGCGGCAGGAACGGTCAGAAAAAGAACGATGGGTAAGATCATGCGCGACCATCTTTTCTCACAGAGAATGAGAACGGAAAAAACACCGATGTTCAGATAAAACGCCACGTCTGCCGCAAAGAACGAGACGGAATAAAACAGGGAATACCACTCGCCCACAGACCCGCGGAGTCAGACATACAACAGTCGGCAGAAAACCGACAAAATGCTGAAAAAGCCGGTGGACGCGATGGGGCACAGAAGCTGATAAAAAAGGATTATTTGCGTTTTCATGGGAGTAA
>JAGHUY010000059.1 GCA_018064545.1 Candidatus Apopatosoma intestinale
CTTATATGGCTAATTAAAATATGATCGTTTGTCATCTGACAGACGGGAAAAATAAGAAAAGGCAGGAATAAAAAGTGGTTAGAAGTGATTTGAGAAACGTAGCCATCATCGCCCATGTTGACCACGGCAAAACGACGCTCG
Source organism: Candidatus Apopatosoma intestinale (assembly GCA_018064545.1). Taxonomy (GTDB): domain Bacteria; phylum Bacillota; class Clostridia; order Oscillospirales; family CAG-272; genus Apopatosoma; species Apopatosoma intestinale. The sequence continues at coordinate 142 of JAGHUY010000059.1, forward strand.
TCGACGAAATGCTGAAACAGGGCGGTATTTATCGGGAGAATCAGGCGACGGAAGACCGCGTGATGGACTCCAACGATTTGGAGAGAGAACGCGGCATCACCATTCTCGCCAAGAATAAGGCTATTCATTATAAAGACGTCAAGATCAATATCATCGACACCCCCGGACACGCGGATTTCGGCGGAGAAGTGGAACGCATCCTGAAAATGGTGAACGGCGTTATTCTTCTGGTCGACGCCGCGGAAGGTCCGATGCCGCAGACACGTTTTGTGTTGCAACGCGCTTTGGAACTGAATCATCCGGTCATTGTCGTTGTCAACAAGATCGCCCGTCCCGACGCCCGTCTGGACGAGGTCGGCGATGAGATTCTGGAACTGCTTCTCGATCTGAACGCCACCGATGAGCAACTGGACAGCCCGATGCTCTGGTGCTCCGGAAGAGCCGGTACCGCTTCGTTCTCTCCGTATGAAAAGGGAACCGATCTGAAACCGCTTTTCGATACCATTCTGGACTATATTCCGGCTCCGGAAGGGGATGAAGAAGGCCCGCTCCAACTGTTGGTTTCTTCCATTGACTATAACGACTACGTGGGACGTATCGGCATTGGTCGGATCGAGCGCGGCGTCATCCGTCAGAACCAGGACGTGATGATCAGTAACTATCACAAACCCGATGAGGTCCCGGAAAAATCCAAGATCGTGAGCATCAACCAGTTTGACGGTCTGCGCCGAACTCCGGTCACTGAGGCAAAAATGGGCGACATCATCTGCTTCTCCGGGTCGGCGGATATCACGATCGGCGATACGATCACGGCCGTGGATTGTGTGGAGCCGTTGGAGTTCGTCAAGATCAGTGAACCGACTATTGAAATGACGTTTTCCGTCAATGACAGCCCGTTTGCCGGACAGGACGGAAAATATGTCACGTCGAGACAGATTCGTGAACGTCTGTATAAAGAACTCTTGAAAGACGTCTCCCTGCGCGTTTCCGACGGCGAGACGACCGACTCTTTCAAGGTGGCCGGACGCGGAGAGATGCACCTCTCCATTCTGATCGAAACCATGCGCCGCGAAGGGTATGAACTCTGTATTTCCACGCCCCGCGTTCTGTACCGGGATATTGACGGGAAGCGTTGCGAACCGATCGAGCGCGTGGAAATCGACGTTCCGAACGACTATTGCGGTGCCGTTATGGAAAAACTCGGCGCCCGCAAAGGCGACCTTCTCAATATGTCTCCCGTGGGAAGCCGCATGAGATTACAATATCTGATTCCGACGCGTTGTCTGTTCGGCTATCGGAGCGAATTTCTGACCGATACGCGCGGCGAGGGCATCATCAACTCGATTTTTGACAGTTATCAGCCGTTCAAGGGAGAAGTCGTCCGTCGCTTTACCGGTTCTCTCGTGGCATCCGAAGCCGGCGAATCCACCTCTTACGGTGTGTTCAACGCGCAGGATCGCGGTATTATGTTTATCGGAAGCCAGTGCCCTGTCTATGAGGGTATGATCGTCGGCGAAAACCCGAAGAATGAGGAAATCGCCGTCAACGTATGCAAGGAAAAGCATCTGACCGCCGTCCGGAGTTCCGGCGCGGATGAAGCCCTCCGTTTGGTTCCGGCTAAGATTATGAGTCTGGAAGAAGCCATCGAATTTATTGCCGACGATGAACTGATCGAAGTCACGCCGAAGAATATGCGTCTTCGCAAGAGAATTCTTTCGACCGATCTCCGCTATAAACTGGCCGGGAAGATCAAGAAAGGCTTGGTTTAATGGACGAACGGTGGATTCGGGCCGCCTATCTTCTCGGCGATGAACCCATAGAAAAACTGAAACACAAACGCGTTGCCGTTTTCGGGATCGGCGGTGTCGGATCATACTGTGCCGAAGCGCTTGTGCGTCTCGGCATCGGTCATCTCACCTTTGTCGATTCCGACACGGTCTCGGTCTCCAATCGCAACCGTCAACTGGTGGCATTGGAATCGACGGTCGGGGAGAAAAAAGTCGAGGTCATGCGAAGACGTGCCCTCGATATCAATCCCGATGCCGATATTCAGACTTTCGATCTCTTTTATTTGCCGGAAAACGCCGATTCGTTCGATGTCACGGCATACGACGGCATCGTGGACGCAATGGACACCGTTTCTGCCAAAATCGAGCTGATCGGACGATCCGTGAAGTCCGGTGTTCCTATTGTCAGCTGTATGGGGACCGGGAACAAAATTCACCCGGAACTTTTGGAGATTACGGATATTGCCAAAACGTCGGGATGTCCGCTAGCCCGCGTGATGAGAAGAGAACTTCGCGAAAGAGGCATCGAGCATCTGACAGTCGTGTTTTCAAAAGAAGAGCCGCTAGAAAGACATCCGGATCACCGGGGAGAAGAAAAGACGGGGAAACCCATTCCCGGCAGTCTGCCTTTTGTTCCGGCGACGGCCGGTTTGCTACTGGCCAGTGC
>JAGHUY010000126.1 GCA_018064545.1 Candidatus Apopatosoma intestinale
CCGCCGCCGTCCTTTTTGGTTCGGTCTGTCGGATAGGTCGAAAAGCGTCCTTTTGTCGGCATATAGAGGTTTTCCACGATCCTGTCGATCATCCGGAGAACAGCCTCTTTTCCAAACTGCTCGTAATACTCGCACAGTCCCCGGAGAACCCAGGAATGGCCAGAAAGTTGTTGCTCAAACAGCACGTCCGTATAGACCGCGCCCAGATACCCCCGCTCGTTGACCTTGCTCGGGAACGCTTCGATCATCGGCTCCATCGACGCTATTTTTTCGCCGGAGATCTTGTAATGCGAAACGTAGGAAAGGATCACCCGCCCCTCCGTATCCCCCGGCCAATCGTATCCGATCGGGGAAAAGACCGCTGGCATCTGATAGTAAGCGGAATCGGATATTCTGTGGAAATTCAGCCGGATTCTCTCATTCAGTTCTTCATCGCTTATGGTCTTTTTCATAACGACTCCTCCGTTTTTTCATTCATGATAATATGCTGTGGGATCATTGGAAACGGTATCCCGATACTTTCGCTTATAATACCGATTGGATGACCTCGCCGATGACGTTTGCCATGCGGTAATGGCCGATATCGTTCGGGTGGACGTTGTCGCCGAAGCACGAGTCGCGGTCCACGTCGCCGAACAGCGTCGCGCCGTCGATGAAATACACATTCTTATCGCCGCTTGCAACGGCTTTTTCGTAGGAACGGCGGATGACCTCGCGGCGCGCCGCGTCCGTTTTCGGGTGCATATCGCAGTCGGGCTTGGTGATCATGATATAGGGAATATCGGGGTGCGTGGCGCGGATCTTTTCGTACATTCTGTGGTGCGTTTTTTCCAGATAGTCGCAGTCCGGCGCGTTAAAATCGTAGTCGGAAACAAAAACCGACATTTCCAGTCCCGCCATATAGTCAACGATCGCGTCCTCCGCTTTCCCGTTCCCGCTCAACCCGAAATTCAGATAGTCCATGCGCAGACGGCGGCTGATGTGGTTTTCGTAAGTATATCCGGGGTGCGAGACCGAACAGCCCTGCGTGATCGACGAGCCGTAAAAGACGATCGGTTTTCTGTCCTGGTACGGCGACGGGCACGGCATGAGTTGCGCGTTTTTGTCAACGCCGACGTACACGTCGTTTACAGCGTCGGCAATGGGAAAATGGATCAGATACTTTTTCATCACGCCGGGGTGCGTGCGGGAGTTGATCGAATACATATATTCGTTTTTGCCGGAATCGAGGTCCGGAAGCATACACCCGATAAAGCACTGTGAGCCGTCGTCGCCGATCGTATAGACGTCAAAGCCGACGGTGGCAGACGGCGACATATTGGGGCGTGCTTTCAGAACGGGAAAGGTCGCGTACAGCGCGATATACGGCGAGTCCGACGCAAAAGTCACCCGACCGCCCGCAGGGTTGTAGTTCAACTCGTCAACGCTTTTGCTGATCGCCCGTCCCACCTCGGGCGCGAAACGGTGAAACGGCGTGCCGTCGCACGGATCGCACAGACCATAGATCGTAAAGGGCTCTCCGCGCACACTAAGCCACAGATTGTCGGGGTATTGCCCGAAAGTTTTGGAGAAACTGTTTTTATATTCCGAAATCTTCATCGTACCGTATCCTTTTGCTTTGTTATGACTTCTGTTTTTCTTCCGGCTCTGCCGTAAAACGCCAATGGTAGATATTGGTTCTGCTCTTTTCGTACGCCCAGGACGCCTGATAGAGCAGATACGGGGTTTCCGCCCCTTTGACAAGCAGGAAATTGGAGTACGCGCCGCAACCGGCGATACATTTTTTCAGATAATGCCCCTCGTCCCAATGGATACCGTCGGCGGAGCAATAGACGATATTATGCTCTTTTTCTTCCACCTCGCCGTGAGAGCCGCTCCGACCGGCGCAGAAATACGTTCCGTTCAGCGTTGAAATCTGCATATTCCGAATTCGTTTGGCGAAAAACGCTTCTTCGGGGATGCCCCACGTCTTGCCGTTGTCGGCACTCACCGTATAGGGAATATGGAATTCGTCGTCGCGGTCGTAATAGATATACGCCGCCAGTTTTCCGTCGGGAAGCCGGACGAGCGCGCCGTAAAAACAGCTTGCCTCAAACCGCGAGCAGAGAGGAAGAACCGACCGTTCCGTAAAGGTCACGCCGTCGTCGGTACTGCAAAAGAGATGATACTCACTGTGCGTGCCGCGAGAGCAATCGTCTCCTTGATTCATCAATACATATATCGTCCCGTCTTCATAGCGGACGTCATAAATGCGGCCGCGGCGGTTGCCGACGCGCTCGGCTCTGCTCCAACTTTTTCCGCCGTCAAGCGTACTGACGAAGGTGGGGATGCCGAACGGCTC
>JAGHUY010000164.1 GCA_018064545.1 Candidatus Apopatosoma intestinale
GGGCGAAATGGGCGATCAGGGCGAAAAAGGCGAAAAGGGTGACAAAGGCGACAAGGGTGACAAAGGCGCCAAGGGTGACAAAGGCGACAAGGGCGACAAAGGCGCTGATGGTGCTGCCGGTCAAGATGGCGCGCAGGGCGAAAAGGGCGATCAGGGTGATCCCGGCGTCGGCATCAAGTTCATTTCTTACAAAGTAATCGACGGTATGCCCGCACTTGTCATTACGTTGACTGACGATTCCAAGCAAACGGTCTATATGCCTATGGAGGCTGAAAAGTCCGTTGATGATTCCGGAAATAAGACGTTTAAGGCCGGAAAGAATCAAGTCATAGTGCCCCAAGACATTGTCCTCCCCAATGATGCGACCTTGACGATCACGCCGATTTCGGCGCAGGAAGCGGCGGAATCGTTCACCGTATCGGATACGGATTACGTGGCCTCGTTCGAGATCGAATTTGTCGGACTGCCCGAAGACAATGATGAAGAGATCACAGTCGTTCTCATGATCGATCCTCATTTGGATAAAGATAGCATGAAACTCTATCATAACAGCGACCCCATAGAAGTATTTGAATACGAAGTTGATACGGGAAAACTTACTTTCAAAACGAAATCGTTCAGTCCCTTTACGGTTATCGCAACACCTTTATCGGGAGATCGGTTTGTTGTTCAGTTCAAGGACTATAACGGCACGGTTTTGAAGACAGAGACCGTCTCCATTGGCGAAGCTGCGACTCCTCCGACGGATCCGACCAGAGAAGGCTATCAGTTTACCGGCTGGGATAAAACGTTCGATAACGTGACGGCGGATTTGATTGTTACGGCGACATATGAGGAAGATAAAAATGCGCCGATCATTGAAGTCAGTAGCACCGAAGCGAGTGCAGGTGAGGAGGAAGTAGAGGTTTCTATTTCTTTGAAAAACAACCCCGGATTCTTGTCCTTGGGTTTGAGTTTCGCATATAATAGCGAAGTTTTGACATTGTCAAGCGTTTTGGATTCTTATAATCGGCATACAGAAGGCTACAGTTTTACGCCGCCCCCCGATAATATGGCGAGTGGCTGCAGGGCTGTATTGTACAAGGCGTCACTGCCGAAAAAAATTACCGACGGAGATGTTATGACGTTGAAGTTTACCATAGCTTCCAACGCACCGGCGGGTTCATATGCGATTACGGTGTCCAGCACGGAAGGCGGCACTTATGATGGCAATAAAGAAGTAATTGTCCTGGCCTCCGCCACCGGATATATAACGGTAGAATGAAAAAGCGAGAATTATGGTTTTTCGTTGCGGTGATTGTCCTGATTCTGGCATTGACTGCTTGCAACGACATTACAAACAGCAATAACGGGGCTCCGTGTTTTTCGGTCAAGACCGTCGAAGCCCCGTCCGGCACGAATGACGTTGTCGTATTGGTCGAACTCAGGAACAATCCCGGATTTCTGACTATGGCAATCAGCATTGAATATGATGAAAACGCTTTGGCTTTAACCGACACCGTGAGCGGAGCCGATTTTCGGGAATGCCATTTTGTCGGGCCTAAAAATAAAAGAAGCGGATGCATCGCGAGTTGGTTCACTCCGGATTTTCCGGAAAGGATCGTGGATGGGACGCTGTTGGAACTGCACTTCAACATTAAGAGCGATGCGGTAAAGGGCGATTATCCAATCAGAATTACCGGGATCGATGACGGCGGGACTGTTGATAAAAACAAAGAACCGTTTACCGTCAGCAGTGCCATCGGTTATGTAAAAATTAGATGAGGATGGAATTATGAAAAAAACGTTTTCTTTGTTGCTTGCGGTACTGATCGCCGTGGGGTTATTGCCTGTGGCGACCGTGACGGTGTTGGCCGCAAGCCCGGCAACCGTTACCATCGGAAGTACCAGTACCATGCCGGGTTCTACCATAGATCTGGACGTAAGCATTGCCGACAACCCGGGTATAGCCGCTATGGGCTTCACTCTTTCCTTTGATGAATCACTGACGTTGATCGGTGCCACCATGGGAGAAGCCCTCGGCGGGCTCAGCATGACGCCTCCTTCGCAGTTAGAAAATGTAGGCCGGATTTCCGGTTCCTGCCTGTTTGCGTTTTTCGGGAGCAACAATGCAACGGGAAACGGCGTAATGTTGCATTTGACCTTTCGGGTAGATGAGCAGGCACAAGCCAATAAAGATTGTCTGATATCCATCACGTTTGAAGAGAACGATGTTCTCAATGACGCCAAAACGGCGGTTGACATAACCGCTAAAAACGGGATCGTCACGATCATCGATTATATGCCCGGTGATGTGGACGGAAACGGGAAAATCAATATGCTGACGTTCTTACCCTCTGCCAGTATTATGTTGACGGATGTAAATATGATCCCGACGGATATGCTGTCAACATTAACCCCGAATCCGGAGACGTAGACGCCAGCGGTAGTGTGAATATGCTTGACGTTTTAACGCTCTGCCAGTATTATGTTGACGGATGTAAATATGATCCGAACGGTTACGCTGTCAGACTGTTGCCCGGAAAAAGGCTCAATGTACATACCCATTCTCTCCAAGCGGTAGCGGCCAAAGAAGCCACCTGTGACGTGGCAGGAAATATTGCGTGCTGGTATTGCGCGGGTTGCGGAAAATATTTCTCGGATGCAAACGGGCAGAATGAGATCGAGCTTACTTCGATTTTGATCCCGGCGACCGGACACAAATATTCGACAGAATGGTCGAAAGATGAAAGCGGCCACTGGCACGAGGCGACGTGCGAGCACAAAGACACGCTGGACAAAAAGGACTTTGCCGCCCATACGTGGAACGATAACCACGTATGCACCGTGTGCGGTTATAGCCACGTGCATTCGCTCCAAGCGGTAGCGGCCAAAGAAGCCACCTGCACCGAGGCAGGGAATACCGCCTATTGGTCCTGCGCGGTCTGCGGGAAAATCTTCTCTGATGCAGAGGGGAA
>JAGHUY010000047.1 GCA_018064545.1 Candidatus Apopatosoma intestinale
AACGCAGATCGTTCTCGTAGAGCAGACGCAGATCGTCAATGCCGAGGCGGCACATGGTGATACGCTCGATGCCCATGCCGAACGCAAAGCCGGAATAGACCTCGGGATCGATGCCGCAGTTCGAGAGAACAAACGGATGCACCATACCGGCGCCCAGAATCTCGATCCAACCCTCGTTTTTGCAGACGTGGCAGCCCTCGCCGCCGCAGACAAAGCACGAAACGTCAACCTCGGCCGACGGCTCCGTGAACGGGAAATGGTGCGGGCGGAAGCGAAGTTTCGTCTCCGGCCCGAACATTTTCTTTGCAAACATTTCGAGCGTCGCTTTCAGATCGCCCATCGTGATCCCCTTGTCCACGACGAGTCCCTCCATCTGATGGAAGATCGGGGAGTGCGTCGCGTCCGCCGGGTCGGCACGGTAAACGCGTCCGGGCGAGATGATGCGGATCGGCGGTTTGCTCTGCTCCATCGCCCGCACCTGAACGGGAGAGGTCTGGGAGCGAAGCAGAATATTATCGGTGATATAGAAGGTATCCTGCGTGTCGCGCGCCGGATGATCTTTCGGCAGATTCAGCGCCTCGAAATTGTAATAGTCGTACTCGACTTCGGGTCCCTCGGCGATCGTGAAGCCCATGCCGGTAAAGATATCCCGCATCATTTCTTCGGTCTGAGCGAGCGGATGACGGGCTCCGACGGCAGGCGACGTGCCCGGCACGGTCACGTCCAGTTTTTCCGCTTTGAGTTTAAGCCCCAGCGCCGCTTTTTTGGCCGCCTCGGCTTTCTCGGCAATCTTGCCTTCGATAAAAGCACGAACCTCGTTTGCCAGTTCCCCGATCACCGGGCGTTCCTCGGGAGTCAGTGCCCCCATGCCGCGCAAAACGGCCGTGAGTTCCCCTTTTTTGCCGAGATACTTGATCCGGACACTCTCAATGTCCGCGCCGCTTTCCAACTCTTCGCCGGCGCGCGCTTTGATTTCTTCCAACAGTTTTTTCATAGGTTTCCTCCCATAAATAGTTTCTGTTTCCGGGCCGCAAAAATAAAAAAAGCCCCGTTCCCGAAAAAAGGGACGGAGTTTTCCGCGGTACCACCCGAATTCCCGCCGAAGCAGGCGCTCTTTGACCGATAACGGGGTCTCGCCGTCCGACGCTACTGATTTTCCCGTCGGCAACTCCCAAGAGAAAGGCAAATTGCGCCGTGTCGGTCCGCTTTCAGCCGGGGCAGACCTCTCTTGGGACACGGGGCTCGCAAAAGCCGCTTGTTCACTGTCTTTTTGAAGATTATATCCAGTATATCACAGCATTTTCCATTTTGCAAGATTTTTTCCGCATTTTCGTTCATTCTTTTCTCTGTTTTTCGATTCCATTGACAGAATCCGAAAAAAGGGTATAATGATAGATAGAAATCTTTTTATGAAAAGGAGAATTTCCATGAAAAAAATCATCGCCTCTCTTCTCGTCATTGCCGTACTTCTTTGCGCCCTGACCGCCTGCGGCAAAACCCTCGCCGGCACCTATTCCGCGGAAATCGGCGGCAGTATCGCCGGCGGCAAGACCAGTTACACGTTCAGCGGCAAGAAAGTCACCATCACCGTAACCACCTCTCTGCTCGGTTCCTCCAATACGACCGAATTTGAAGGCACCTATGAAATCAAAGAGGCCACCGACGGCACGATGTCCATCACCTTCACGTTTGAGGATTCCGACGCCTCCTCCTACACCGGTACGCAGGCGTTCTCCATGGGCAAAACCGAAGACGGGACAAAGACCGTCACCATCGGTGCCATCACGTATAAGGCAGTAAAATAATCTTGTTTAATGCGTCAAAAGGGGCAGTAAAAAAAGTCCAGACCGAAAAAGCGAAAAAGAAGCTAACCTTGGGCGATCGCCCAAGGTTTCTTTTTAAGGTAGGAAATCCTGCGGATTTCGTTTGATTGGATTCGCTTTTTCTCTCGCCGGGGACCCCCCCAAAAAGTGCGTTGCACTTTCCGGGGAACCCCTTTGCCGTTTTCCCGCTTGACGCGAACCCCCGATGTTCTTCCCGCGCAGGCAGTACTGGGTGTACGGCATAGGGGTTCCCCGAATCGCGCTCGCGCGGTTTGGGGGTTCGCCGCCTCTGGGCATTTTTTCCGAGCCCCTATTTTACATGATGAACGGGCTGTAAAAAATCTTCGGATTTTTTACAGCCCGTTTTCATTATGTCGGATTTACGCGAGTTCCCTCATCGTCCGGTCGAGTTCCCGCATGAGTTCTTCTTCGGACGAATAATACACGATCCGGAACGCAGGGTCTCCTTCCAGCATGGCGGACAGACGGCCCTCCGCCCCGCCGTAGAAAACCGTGACCGGCTTTCCGTGCGCCTCGGCAAAGGCGAGTTCATAGCCGACGCCGAGCGACGGCGTCGAACATTCGGCGATCACAACGTCACATTCCGAGAGCCACGCCGTGTCGCGTTTCCAGATAAAAGCACTGCCGCCGTCGCCGCCCTTTTCGGTCAGAGTCGGGTCACCCACATGTTCGGTCAGCACGGTTCCGTTCACTTTCAGCCGTTCGATCATCCGATGATAGAG
>JAGHUY010000293.1 GCA_018064545.1 Candidatus Apopatosoma intestinale
CTCTCCGCCGGTGTCGCCGGCTTTGACGCTTCCCTCGGAAAAGAGCGGTATTACGTCGCCAAGCCCTTTGCAAACGGCTATTCGAGCGCGTCCTTTGACGCACTGATCGCCGAAGCCTACACGGAAACGAACGCCAAGAAGAAAGCGTCTCTGCTCCACGAGGCCGAGGAAGTCTTGCTGACCGACGGCGGTATCTGCCCCATCCTGTTCAACACGACCTCCTACGTCTCGCAGGGTCTTTCGGGCCTTTCCTCCACCTACTGGGGCACGACCGTATTCACCAAAGCCAACCTGAAAAACTACGAGAAATATCTGGACAGCGAAGAATAACGCGGTTGATAACATCACTGTCGTATCTGCGTTTTTAACGCCATGACCGAAGAATAAAAAACGGCTTTCCGCTTTTCGGCGGAAAGCCGTTTTACTGTTGAAAAAGCAGGGTTTTCAAATCGCCGCTTGGCAAAAGGACAGAATCTATATCCACTTTTTCTCTCGCGTGAAAAGGCACGAGAGAAAAAGTTATCAAAAAGAGAGTGCCGGCGGGGGATTTCGCCGTCTGCGGGCGGCGAGGAGCGCACGCGCTCTCCATCGGCGCGGGCTTTTGAAAAAGCCCGGGTAAAACTTTTGTCTGTTTTGACAGTGATGTTGTTTATCGGCAAACGAACGGCTTTCCGCTTTTCGGCGGAAAGCCGTTTTTTGCACTAAATCCGGTGCTCTTCGAGCCACTCGGCGATCTTCGCCGCCACCTTGCCGACGCAACCGGGCGCATAGGGCAGATCCAGCCCCGCATAGGGAACCAGTTCCGCAAAGGTCATGGAACCGGCTTTGTCCGTATATTTCATATACGTTTTCCACGCTTCCTCTTTGTTATCCAGCATCTTCATCCAGATCTGGAACGCCACCGTCTGCGCCATGCAGTAGTCGATATAATAGAACGGATTCTGATAGATGTGCGTCTGACGTTGCCAACCCGCCCCGCGGGAATAGAACGGCAGATTGTCAAAATCCATATACGGGCGGTATTTCTTTTCCAGATTCGCCCATGCTTCGTTCCGCTCCTCCGGTTTCATGTCGGGGTTCTCGTAGACGATATGCTGGAACTCGTCCACCATCGACCCGTAGGGCAGGAAGACGAGCGCGTCCTCGCAATGGGAAAACTCATATTTTTCCGTTTCCGGACCGAAGAATTTGCCGTGATGCTCGCTTGTCAAAAATTCCATGCTCATGGAATGGACTTCGCACGCCTCGTAGGTCGGATTGCGGTATTCCATCATGATTCCGTTCTTCGCGGCGCGATAGAACGCAAACGCGTGTCCCATCTCATGCGTCAGCACGTCCACGTCGGCCGACGTTCCGTTGAAGTTGGAGAAAACAAACGGCGCGTCGTAGTCCGCAAGGTCGGTGCAGTAGCCGCCGGGGGCTTTCCCCTCCTTGGCCAGCACGTCAAAGAGTTCGTTATCATACATGAAGTCGATAAATTCCGCGGTTTCGGGCGACATTTCGCGATACATCTGACGGCCGGCCGCCAGAATCTCATCGGACGTGCCCTGCGGTTTCGGGTTGCCGTCCGGGAACACGAAAATATCATCGTAGAAGCGGAGTTTATCCACGCCGATCCGCTCTTTTTGCTGTTCCTTGACGCGGCGCACGATCGGTACGATCTCGCGTGCGATCTGCTCACGGAACGCCTTTACTTCCTCGGCACCGTAGCAGTTGCGCCCCAACCGGTCATAGGCGAGCGGAATGAAATTCTCGTAGCCGAGTTTCTTTGCCATCTCCGTGCGGACGTGAACCAGTTTATCGTAAATCTCATCCAGTTCCGCCCGATGGGAGTCAAAGCAAGCCCCCTCGGTCTCATACGCCGCGTGGCGCACGGCGCGGTCACTGCTCATCTTGTACGGCCCGAGTTTGGTGATCGGCAACTTCTTCCCGTCAAAATCCACCACGCAAGAGGCATACAGACGCTGATATTCGGTCGTCAGTTTGTTCTCCTCCTGCAAAAGCCCGATGATCTCGGGAGAAAACGTGCGCCGCTGGATTTCCAGATTGGTAAAGAACAGGCCCCCGAGGTCCTTTTCCAGTTCGGAACGGAACAAAGAGTCGGACAGAGCCGCATAGAACGCCTCGGTTTTTTCTTGAAGGATCGGAAGATTCTCATCCAGAAACTCAGTCTCTTTTTCGTAAAACTCGTCTTTGGTGTTGACGGAATTGCGGATATAGACGAGATTCGCGAGCGTACTGAGATGGGCGGACAGCTCCTCAAAGCGATCAAACGCTTCTTTCTGCTCTCCGGCGGACGCGGCCGAGCGAACCCGCTCCGTTAATCCCTCGATTTCCGCGCCGATCGCGGTAAGGTCGGGACGCTCATACTTCATTTCGGAAAAACGCATCATGGTACCACCTTTCATTGTGCTTTATTTTCATTATATTTTATATACCGACATTCTTTCGGGGCTTTTACGGAAATCTCCGGTTTCCCGTTCCGGACGACCCAAGACACGGAAATCTCCCCATACGGCGTCGCCACCGACCCGGAGGCGCGAGAAAGGCCGCACGGATGCGGGCAAACCGTAAAGGCGGTATACCCCGGAGACACCGGCCTCACACCGAGAATCTCGGTTTTCAGATAGATCGCGGGGGAGGCCGACCAAGCGTGGGCAATGCTTCTCGTCCAGCCCGCTCCCCTAAGAAACGTCTCCCAGCAGGTATTCGTTCCGCGGTCTGCCATCCCGCCCCACTCGCGGCGGATGGAGGCAAGCATCAGATCGTGTCTTCCGAGTTTACACAAAGCGTCATAGGCAAAAAAGAGGAAAAACGGCGACCCGATCGGCACGTAGCCGCGCGGACACTCGGTCTCCGTCGGTACTTCCGGCCGGACGGCGGCCGGGGTACTGTGGCGGAAAACGCCGGAAGTCATATTGTCCAGCAGAAAGCGAACCGTATCCGCCTCCCGCTCCGCCGGAACAAGCCCCGCCAGATAGGCAAGCGTACCCGTCTGCACGCTGATGCGGCTTCTGCTCCGGAACTCCGGATAGGAAAGCGGCCTCCAAGATTTCTTTTCACAGAAATCCCTGTACGTTTGATAAGCGTATTCGTCCCGCACGGAATCCACATACGCCCGATCCTTCTCCGACCAGCCGAAGCGGTTGACCGCCGCGGCGTAGTCTTCGGCTTTTTGACGGAACAGGCGTTCTTTTTCGGCTTCTCCCAGCACCGCCGCCTCGGCGGCCGCGGTTTTGAGGCAGAGGACGAGCATTGCGGTATTTCCGACGACCTCCCCGCAGGGGAGCAGATCGTTTTCCGCCCACTCGATGAGATTCCACGCGCCGGGAACGTCCAGAAGCCCCCGGTCATTCGTCAGCATAAAACAGTTTTCCAGCTGCTTGACAACATAGGGAAAATCCTGCGCGAGCGCGGCTTTATCGCCCGTCGCCATGTAATGGTCGTAGGTCTGTAACAGCCACCCGAACGCCCATGCGGGAATCCCGCCGCGCGGATAGCGGGGGAAACAGCCGACCGCAAAGAACTGACCGGCCGAATCAAACCGGTTTTGGTGTCCGCTCCATTGGAGCGACCGGAACGGCTCGCCGAGCGTCTCCCCGATCAGGTGCAAATAGGCGCGGTCAAACTCATACGCCCCCATGTTCAGAAGATTCGCCTGTGCGGTCACACGGGCGTCGCCCGTCCACACGTTTTGCTCGTGCCCCGGACAGTCAACATACCGATCCAGCATACAGAGCCGGGCGGTACGAAGGGACATGGCGTAGGCGGTATTCAGTTTTTCGTCCTCGGACGAAAACGGCTCACATTCCTTTCCGGGATAGCGCATATCCAGGACGGAAAGCGACCGGAGCGTGACGGGGCGGGTATATCCCGACACCCAAATCCGCGCATATCGGAAGCCCCGGCGGGTCCTTGCCGTGTACCGTTGCCGTCCCTCGCGGCTGTAAACGGTCATCGTGTTTTTCGTCCCCATATATTCGGCTCCGCGATCGGAGACGAGTTCAAACCCGTGGAGTTCCAGTTTCGTTCCGGCCGGTGCGTCCCAATCCAGCGACACAAGGCCGACGCGCTCTTCCCCGAAATCAAAGGTCAGGCAAACGCCGTCCGCGTCTTTCGGCACGGGAAGAACGAGCGGTTTTTCCGAGTCGTCCCATGAAGAAATCTCCCACGGAACAACTCTTCCGCGCAGAATCAGATCGCCGATATGCGAAAGCGGCTTTTCTTCGGCCGCTTCCGCTTTTTCCGCGATCCTGCCGGGCAAAAGCGAAAGCGCTTTTGCGGTGGCGAGCGTGCGAAAATCCTCCGGCACGGAAACGGCCGCGATCGGCTCGTTCCACGGATATTCCCGGGCGGGTGCCGACTGCGAGAGCCGGATAAACGAAGCGTCCTCCCGCAGAACAGAGGAAAACGCGAGTTTTCCGTCGGTTTCCGCGCGAAACTCCGGATCACCGCCCTCATCGGGCGTCAGCAGAAAGCCGAACGTGTGGGTTCCCGTTGTAAGAAGAACCGGAACGCCGCAGACGATCGGCGATCCGTCCAAAAACATCTCGTGAGGCGCGGTCACAAAATGAAAGGAGACCGCGGTGTCTTTTTCCGCCGTGATCTCTGACGCCATCGCCGTCACGGCACCGCCGCGGCCAAGGTGAAAGACCGCGCCCGGCCTTTTTTGCCAAAAAGCCGCATCGGTGATCGTTTTCGGCACCACCGGACAGAGCGTCTGCGGCTCACACGGATTCTGCGACAGCACGTACTCACCGGGAAAAACGGCGGCGTTCTGCCAATCGGTGTCGTCGTATTCCGCCGTATCAATAAGCGGCTCTTCCCGATCGGCAAAAACCACTTCCTCCCCGGCAAACGCGGGGATAAAGAAATCGGAGTCGGCGGAGACCGATTCATCCCGCTTCCATTTCCACCGCGTGTCGGTGGTAAGCGTCTCCGTACCGCCGTCCACCGTCAGATCGAGTTGCAGGATCACCCCGTGCCGTTCGGGACGGTACGGATGCGCGAGAATGACGATCGTATTGTCGCCGTCGCGGAAAAATGGGGTAACGTCCAGCACGTCATAGGCTTTTTCAAACGGATGGGAGCGCGTGACGTATTGCGCCGCGATCTTTCCATTGATCATCACCCGGGCGTAATCCCCCGCCGAGAGCAGGAGCACGGCTTTTTCCGGCTTTCCCCTCCGCCACACCCGGCGAAAAATATCCCATCCGACCGATTCGTCGGCGGCGCAGATCCACTCTGCCTCCCGGCAAAACGACCGCTTTTCCGCCACCCGTGCCGGGTAGGGAACAAACGCTTTTTCTTCCATCACGCTT
>JAGHUY010000008.1 GCA_018064545.1 Candidatus Apopatosoma intestinale
CCCAAAATAAATGAAGAGGGGTACGACCTATGAAATCAACGGGAATCGTCAGAAAAATCGATGAGGTGGGAAGAATCGTTTTGCCGATCGAAATCCGGAAAGCGCTCAATATCGATACCAGAGATGCGGTGGAGATTTTTGTCGATTCCGATCAGATCGTTCTCCGCAAGTACGAACCGTCCTGCATTTTCTGCGGCAATGCCGACAACGTGAAAATGTTCAAGGGGAAACTCGTTTGCGCTTCCTGCGCAAAGCAGCTTTCAAAATAGACCAGAACAAATAAAAAACAGCCCGTCCGACGGGCTGTTTTTTTATCCTAATCCTGCTGTCAAGCGGATAAGCAGATCAATATCGTCCGGCTGATCAGGGGCTTCGTGGGCGGCACGACAACGGACGGTCTGCCCGCATTTGTCGCATTTGTGTACGATGATATATCCTTTTTTCGGATCGGTTTCCACCCGGATCGGGCGGAGAATCCCGCCGCACGGATTGGCTCTGTCCCCGGGGTTGATATCGACGTGGAGAGAGCAGAGGCAACGCGGGCAATGATTGCGGGAACTGTATCCGAGCGGATGCACTTCCAGCCCGCAGTTCCGGCAGACAAATCCGTTATCATTTTTAGCAAAGCGTTTTTCTTCCATGTTTCTATCCTCGATTCTTTCACTATTATTATGCGAAGAAAAGGGACTTTTGTCAAGGTTTTGCCTTGACTTTTTCCGGGTGGAGTGCTATACTTCCCATGAAAACCTGTGCAGGAGGCTATTATGAAAATCAGTGTAAACACCGGACTGCTTTTTAACCGGCTCGGTATCGAAAAAACGTTTGAGGCTTTGGCAGAGGCGGGATTTGACTGCGTCGATCTGAACCTTGACGTCCTCTGCGGACTGGATTGGAAAGGCTTGCAACTCGGCAATCCGTCCCCGTTCTTCGACGATCCCGAAAATCAGAGAAAAACGCTGGATGAAATCAAGGCGGCCGTGAAAAAAACAGGCGTGACCGTCGGTCAGATTCATACGCCGTTCCCCGTGTTCATGCGCGGCCACGATCTGGCAAACCGAAATATGCTCCGCTATACGTTGCAAAGTCTGGACATCAGCCACGAACTGGATTGCGACCGTGTGGTGGTTCATCCGTTGTTCGACGGCAATATGCGCGGCGAGCCGAGTTCCCGGGACGAGGAATGGGACTGGAACATCGACTTTTACAGTAGACTGATTCCGAAACTGAAAGAATACGGGATCACCTGTTGTCTCGAAAATATGTGGGCGAGCGACGGCCGGTATAAAATGATCTACGTGACGGTTTGCTCCGAAATGAAAGACGCTTGCCGCTATATTGATAAACTCAATGAGATGGCGGGGCAGAAGTGTTTCGGGTTCTG
>JAGHUY010000073.1 GCA_018064545.1 Candidatus Apopatosoma intestinale
CTCCACAGAAGCGACGTGACGCAATAGGCCGATATGATCGGAGCGGAAACCATCAGATGAGACGTATCAGCTATGGCAAAAATGTACGCGAACTGACCGGCTGTCTCACAGACGGCTCCTGCCAGTTTCGGAAGTTCTCTCGATGGGAGAAGACGGTCTTTCCGAATCAGGACGACATAGATAAAGCAAACGACGGCCGCCGCAAAAAACGTCAGTTCATACGCCACGTTGGCACTGCTCTCGTCCAGCACTTCCAATACCCGATTGTCGGCATAAGTCCCGGCGGCGTCAAGCACGCAATAAGCGATCGGCAGAATCAGCGCAAGCGGATTTTTGGCATAGGAAAAACGTCCCTCTTTCTGCCGCATCTCCCGCCGTTCCTCGTCCTCCGATACTTCGACAAATCCCAGTCCGATCACACCGACGCAGACCAGAACGGAAGCCAGAACCGTCGGAATCCCGACTTCATGCCAACCGACCTTACCAATCGCAAGGATAGCAACAATCGCGCCGGAGGAATTGCAGATGGGAGATGAGACGGATAATTCTATATAACGAAGCCCCAGATAGCCAAGCGTCATGGAACTGATATATAACAAGGAAACGGGCAAATAAGTGAGAAAAACGGATAAAGACAGTTCCGCTTTTCCGAGAAGCAGTTCGATCAGCGCATGGATCCCCATAACGGTTCCGACGGCCATCACCATTTTCAGATGACTTCTGCGGTCGTCGGCATGACGGCATCCGATTTTGGAAAAAAGATCAGAGCCGCTCCACAGAATATTGGCGATCAAAGATAAAACCAGCCACATAACAAAACTCCAAAAAATGATAAGTAATTATATCATATCTTTGGATTTTTGTCCATTCTTTTCTCAAAAACCCATACAGAAAAAGCCGATTCGACTGATCGCCAAGGTATTTTATGTTTTTTTCGGAAAAAAGTTCGGAAAGATTTGACAAGTGTTCGGGAAATATAGTATAATAAATTGATTTTGTCAAAGGAGGGCGCGGTATGATTGCTTTCGGCGTCAGTAATATTTCTCTTGCGTTCGGAACCGATACCGTGCTTTCCGACATCTCGTTTTCTGTCAACGAAGGAGACCGTCTCGGCATCGTCGGGGTAAACGGGGCAGGAAAAAGTTCGCTTATGAAAATCATGGCCGGGACGATGGAGGCCACGTCCGGTTCTGTTTTCACGGCAAAAGGGGCAAGTTTGGAGATGCTGGCGCAGAACGCCATGCTCGATTCCTCCGCCACCGTATATGAGGAGATGCTGACGGCGTTTGCTCCGCTCGTCTCTCTGGAAAAGGAAATCGCCGACATGGCAAAAGAAATCGAAAACCGCTCCGATCAGGCCGGAACACCGGCCTATGAAGAATTGATCACACGGTATACCGATTGTGAGGAATCTTTCCGGGGACATGGCGGTTACGAGTATCGCGGGCGAATCCGCTCCATGCTTGCCAAATTCGGGTTTGACGAGAGTTTTCATTCGTCTCTCATCCGTTCCCTGTCCGGCGGCGAGCGAACCCGTCTTGCCTTGGTGCGTCTTCTTTTGCTTGAACCGGATATTCTGTTTTTGGACGAGCCGACTAACCACTTGGACACCGAAACACTGGAATGGCTCGAAGACCATCTCTGCTCGTATCCGCACACGGTCGCCGTCATTTCTCACGACCGGTATTTTTTGGATCGCGTTGCCACCAAAATGCTGGATATCGAGCACACGAAAGCCACACTGTACACCGGAAACTATACGGCGTTTGTGCAGAAGAAAAAACAGGCCGCCGAAATCTACGAGCATCATTATAAAAATCAGCAAAAAGAGATCGCCCGGATCGAAGCGTATATCGAACAGCAACGCCGTTGGAACCGGGAACGCAATATCATCGCCGCTGAAAGCCGTGAAAAAGCACTGGCCCGTATGGACAAGCTCGATGCGCCGAAAGCGGCCCCGGGGACGATCAAACTGGTCTTTGATGAGGCAGAACAGAGCGGAAACGACGTCATCTACGCAGAACGTCTCTCCAAGTCTTACGGGGACAGAGAGATTTTTTCCGATCTGTCGTTTCTTGTCCGGAAAAACGATCGGATTCTGATCATCGGCCCGAACGGGTGCGGCAAATCCACTCTCACAAAAATCCTCGGCGGACTTCATGAGCAGTCTTCCGGCGTCGTCGAATTCGGCCATAACGTCCACTTGGGATATTACGACCAGGAACAGCAGACGCTTGATGAAAACAGCACGGTTCTGGCAGAGGTCATCCGCGCTCATGAAAACCTGACGATCACGCAGATTCGCAGTGCGCTGGCGGCATTTCTGTTTTTTGCGGAAGATATGGAAAAACCGATTTCTTCCCTTTCCGGCGGCGAAAAAGCCCGTCTGATGCTGTGTAAAATGATTCT
This sequence comes from Candidatus Apopatosoma intestinale, assembly GCA_018064545.1. GTDB lineage: Bacteria > Bacillota > Clostridia > Oscillospirales > CAG-272 > Apopatosoma > Apopatosoma intestinale. The sequence continues at coordinate 2,410 of JAGHUY010000073.1, forward strand.
GTCCAAAGTCAATCTGCTGATTCTGGACGAGCCGACCAACCATTTGGACATTCCGTCCCGCGAAATATTGGAAAACGCTCTTCTCTCTTTCGGCGGAACCATCATCGCCGTATCCCACGACCGCTATTTTGTCTCCAGAATCGCCACCCGGATCTGGGATATGAAGGGCGGAAGCCTGTTTGATTATGCCGGCGGTTATGAGGACTATACGGCTTACCGCCATTCGCTCTCGGCTCCCGTGGCCGAACAGCCGGTCGAAAAGAAAGAAATCGACAGCAAGACCCGCTATCAGCAGGACAAACAAAAACAATCGGAAATCCGCAAGCGGGAGAGGATCATGGAAAGAAACGAAGAGAAGATCGAAGAATTGGAAAAACAGAAATTTCTTCTCTCCGAAGAGGCTTCCACCGGTGCCGCGACCGATTATATCCGCCTGTCCGAAATCACGGAACAGATCCAATCCATCGATTTGGAAATCGAGTGCCTTTTTAACGAAATGGCGGAAGCGGAAGACTATCTGAAAGAAAACCGATAAAGAAAGGCTCAAATTATGCCAAACGTTGCGGTGATCGGCGGCGGTGCCGCCGGCATGACGGCCGCCCTTTTCGCGGCGGAAGCCGGCGCACACGTCACCTTACTGGAAAAGAATACCCTGCTCGGCCGGAAACTCGGCATCACGGGAAAAGGCCGTTGCAATGTGACGAATAACTGTTCTTCTGATGAATTTATGAAGGCTCTGACGGCCAACGGAAAATTCATGTACTCTGCCATCAACCGGTTTTCTCCGGCCGATACCGTTTCTCTGTTTGAGCGGCTCGGCGTTCCGCTGAAAACCGAGCGCGGTAATCGCGTCTTTCCCGTTTCCGACAAGGCCACCGACGTCGTTTTAGCCTTAAAAAAACAGTTGATTTCCCTCGGCGTTGACATCCGTCATGCTCGCGTGACCGACATCAGAGCCGAGGCGGGACGGATCGTCTCCTTAAAAACCGATGCCGGAATCTTTTCGGACTTTGATTCCGTCATTCTCGCGACCGGAGGATTATCCTATCCGGTGACCGGTTCCACGGGCGACGGATATGCTTTTGCCAAAAAAGTCGGCCACACCGTCACCGAGATCATTCCCTCTCTCGTCGGGCTGACAAGCAATGATCCGGCCTGCGGTCAGATGCAGGGACTGGCCTTGAAAAACGTGGCCGTATCCGTTATGGACGGAAAAACGGGCAAAATCATCTATAAAGACTTCGGCGAAATGCTTTTTACGCATTTCGGCATCAGCGGCCCGATGATCCTGTCCGCTTCCGCTCATATGCGGCCCATGGAACAGGGCCGCTATTCGGTACGGATCGATCTGAAACCGGCTCTGGATGAGGCAACGCTGGATAAACGCCTGCTTTCTGATTTTGAAAAATATAAAAACCGGGATTTTGCCAACGCGCTCGGCGATTTATTGCCGACCAAAATGATTCCCGTTTTTATAGAAAAAAGCGGCCTTTCTCCGACCGAAAAAGTCAATTCCGTCAGCAAAGAACAGCGAAAAGCCGTTCTGACTCTCTTAATATGCTTTCCCATTCCGATTTCCGGTTTTCGACCGATCGAAGAAGCCATTGTGACGAGCGGCGGCGTTTCGGTGTCGGAAGTCTATCCGGCGACAATGAAATCCAAACTGTGCGACAATCTGTACTTTGCCGGAGAAATTCTGGATTTGGACGCCTATACGGGCGGGTTCAATCTGCAAATTGCTTTTTCGACCGCATTTGCGGCGGCAAACGCCGCGGCAAGTCAAGAATAAATGAGGTGATACTATGATCAACATTGCAATCGACGGGCCTTCCGGGTCGGGAAAGAGCACCGTCGCCAACGTTTTGGCGGAAAAACTGGGCTATATCCACGTGGATACCGGCGCCTTATACCGTGCCGTCGGCCTGTTTGTCAAGCGGAGCGGAATCGCGCCGGACGACGAATCGGCCGTTGTTTCCCTGCTTTCGGACATCGATTTGCGTCTCGTCTTTGAAGACGGGGAGCAAAAAGTGATGCTGAACGGTGAAAACGTCAACGGACTGATCCGCACCGCCGAGATTTCGGCTTTTGCGTCCCGCGTCTCCGCCATTCCCGCCGTCCGCTCTTTTCTTTTGGATCTGCAAAGAGAGATCGCCCGTACCAACAATATCATCATGGACGGCCGCGACATCGGCACCGTCATTTTGCCGGATGCCACTGTAAAATTTTTTATGACGGCTTCCGATGAGGCGAGAGCCGAACGTCGGTTTGCGGAACTGGCGGCAAAAGGTGAAAAAACAACGCCGGAAGAAGTCCGGGCCGCCATGGAAAAGCGCGACCGGCAGGACAGCACGAGAGCGGTGGCTCCCGCCGTTCCCGCCGAGGATGCGATCTTTATCGATAATTCCGGTCCGTTCGATCAAACACTGGAAAAGATTCTTTCCATCATCAAGGAGAAAACGAAATGACTTTTTTCTACCGTCTTTTGTACCTGCTCGCTTCCTTTTTTCTTCGCCTCTTCTATCGCGTGGAACTGGTCGGAAAACCGGAGGCGACGGATGGCCCCTATATCGTCTGTGCCAATCACCTTTCGGCTCTTGATATGTTCTTTTTGGCCATCGGGATCAAGCGACAGATATTTTTCTTTGCCAAAGCGGAGGCATTTTCTCTGCCCTTTCTCGGGAAAGCCGTAAAGGCTCTCGGCGCGATTCCCGTTCACCGGGGGGAAGCCGATATACACGCCATTAAAAGTGCCGTAGCGGTCTTAAAAGAGGAAAAACTGCTCGGTCTGTTCCCGCAAGGAACCCGATTGCCCGGAAAAGCCCCCTCCGTCGAAGAGGCAAAGAGCGGGATCGGTCTGATCGCCTATCGCGGTCACGCCGGGATTCTGCCGGCACATATTGAAACAAAAGACTACAAAATCCGTCTTTTCCGGAAAGTGACCGTTTTTTTCGGAGAGCCGATCCCCTACGAATCTCTCGGTTTTGAAAACGGGAATATGGCGGAGTTTCAATCGGTTCCCGCCGGATTTTCTCGGAAATCTGCGAATTGCCCGAAAAAAGCCGGGGAAAGGAGCGGGCATGAGCATCACCGTTGCCAAATACGCCGGTTTTTGTTTTGGTGTCAAACGGGCCTATGAAACCGTTCTGAGTCTGGCCGAACAAAATCCGGAAGCGGATATTTGCACCGTGGGGGAACTGATCCACAACGCAGATGCGCTGTCACGATTGAAAGAACGGGGCGTTCGCGTGATCGACGTGCAGGAGATCGACACCATTCTCGGAAGTAAGCAAAAACCCGTGATCTTCGTCATCCGTGCCCACGGGATCGAAGAATCCATCTTTCGCCGCCTGACGGAAGCCGCGGCTTCCGACCCCGACGTGCGCGTCGTGGACTGCACGTGTCCCTACGTCAAAAAAATCCATGCTCTCGCCGATGATAATACAGCGGACGGGATGACGGCGGCCGCCGTTTTCGGGGATCGGAATCATCCGGAGGTCCGGGGAATCGCCAGCCATATCCGTTGTCCCTATATTCTCTTTTCTTCTTTGGAAGAGCTGATGGCGCCCGAACACATCGCTTTTCTTCAAAAATATTCCGATAAAAAGTTGATTTTGTTGGCACAAACGACCCAAAATTCCGAAGAATATAAAAAATGTCAAAAATTTATCGAAAAATACTGTACAAACTCATTTGTTTTTGATACAATATGTAAAGTGACTGCCGAGAGACAAAAAGAAATGGCCTCTTTGGCTCGTTCCTGTGACGTTGTTTTCGTTTGCGGAAGCGAAAACAGCGCCAATACGAGAAAACTTTATGAGATCGGCAAACAGAACTGCGAACGTACATACCTCATACGCGGTGCAGCCGACATTCCGCCTGACATTGTGCAACCTTCCGACAGGATCGGAATTGCAGCCGGAGCAAGTACGCCCGGATATATTATTAAGGAGGTAGAAAACACCATGAGCGAACAAAACAATTTCGCGCAGCTTCTTGATGAATCTTTCAAAACTTTAAATACAGGAGATACCGTCACCGGTACTGTTACTTCGGTTTCCGTAACCGAAGTACAGGTGGATATTGGTTGCAAGGTTACAGGCATTCTGACCCTTGCCAATGTCACGGACGACCCGCAGGCCAAACTGGAAGACCTGTTCCACGTCGGCGATACGGTTGAAGCTGTTGCAGTCCGTGTCAGTGATCTGGACGGCATCGCTACCCTGTCGAAGAAGAAAGTAGACGCCAAGAACAACTGGAATCAGATCGTAAAAGCCTGTGAAGAAGGCACCGTTCTGGAAGGAAAAGTCGTGGAAGCCGTCAACGGCGGCGTGATCATCTCTGCTCTTTCGCAGAAGATCTTCGTACCGGCATCCCAGTCCGGCGTACCGATGGGCGGCGATCTCTCCGCACTGGTCGGCACCATTCAGAAATTCAAAATTCTGGAAATCAAAGAGGAACGTCGTCGTGCCGTCGGTTCCATCCGCGCGATCATCAGAGAGGAACGCAAGGCACAGAAAGAGGCTTTCTGGTCTTCTATCGAGATCGGCAAGCACTATCAGGGTACCGTTAAGAGCCTGACCACCTACGGTGCTTTCGTTGACTTGGGCGGCGTGGACGGCATGGTTCACAATTCCGAACTCTCCTGGACCAGAATTTCCAACCCGAAGGAAGTGGTTTCCATCGGCGACGTGATCGACGTTTACGTAAAAGCTTTTGACGCTGAAAAAGGCAGAATTTCTCTCGGCTACAAGACCGAAGAATCCAATCCTTGGACTCTGTTCACCGCAAAGTACGCCGTGGACGACGTCGCTTCCGTTACGATCGTCAGCATGACGCCTTTCGGTGCCTTTGCTCAGATCATCCCCGGTGTAGACGGTCTGATCCACATCTCTCAGATCGCCGATAAGAAACTGGCTCATCCGTCCGACGTTCTGCAAAAAGGACAGGTCGTTGACGCCAAGATCATCGACATCAACGAGGAATCCCACAACGTCAGCCTCTCCATCCGCGCTCTGATCGAAAAGGAAGAAGAGACCGCCGAGGAAGCAGAGACCGCCACGGAAGAAGTCGCGGAAGAGACCACCGAAGAAACCGCCGAATAATTCTCCAATCAAAGCAAAAACCGCAGATGAAAGTCTGCGGTTTTTTAATTATACAATTTTTTGAAATATAGCACTGGCCAGTAG
>JAGHUY010000137.1 GCA_018064545.1 Candidatus Apopatosoma intestinale
CGACGTCTTCCGTGCAGAGCAGAACGTCAAATCCGTGGGACAGCACGGCCTCGGTGTTCGGCAGTTTGGCGGCGCGGTCGGTGCTCTCCGCCGCGGCAAAATAGATGCACTTCTGCTCTTCCGGCATCGCTCCTACGTACTCGTCGAGCGTGACCGGCTTCTTTTCCTTGGCGGAATAGAATAAGAGCAGGTCGGCAAGCGTCTCTTTGTTGGCACCGTAATCGCTGTAAGCCCCGAACTTGATCGTCCGGCCGAACGCGCGCCAGAACGTCTCATACTTCTCCCGGTCGTTATCCCGCAGAGAGACCAGTTCGTTTTTGATCTTCTTTTCGATATTCTTACGGATCAGACGAAGTTGATGATCCTGTTGAAGCAGTTCTCTGCTGATGTTCAGCGAGACGTCGGCGGTGTCCACGACGCCGCGGACAAAACTGTAATAATCGGGGAGCAGGTCTTCGCACTTCTCCATGATCATGACGCCGGAAGAATACAGAGCCAGTCCCTTTTTGTACTCTTTCGTATAGAAATCATACGGCGTCTGAGACGGCAGGAACAGCACGGCGTTATACGTGACAGCACCCTCGCCGCCGGCCGTAAACGATGCGAGCGGATCGGCAAAATCATAGAACATGGTCTTATAGAACTCGTGATACTCCTCCTCGGTCACGTCGCTCTTCTTGCGCTTCCAGATCGGGATCATGCTGTTCAGCGTTTCCAGTTCCTCATGCTCCTCGTATTCCGGCTTCCAGTCGTCGCCGGCGTCCTCGGGCTTCGGTTTCTGATGCGTATGCGTCATGAGCATCCGGATCGGATAGCGGATATAATCGCTGTACTTTTTGACAAGCGCTTGGAGCTGATACGGTTCCAGATAGCCGTCGTAATGATCGTTTTCGGTATTGTCCTTGATATGCAGAATGATGGTCGTGCCGACTTCTTCCCGCTCGGATTCTTCCAGCGTGTACCCCTCGACACCCTCAGACTCCCATTCCCATGCCGTCTCCTCGCCAAACGCGCGGGAGACGACCGTCACGCGGTCTGCCACCATGAACGCGGAATAAAAGCCGACGCCGAACTGACCGATGATGTCCAGCGTATCACCGCTGTTTTCTTTCTTGAAATCCAGAGAACCGCTGTGTGCGATCGTCCCGAGGTTGTTTTCCAGTTCCTCTCTCGTCATACCGATGCCGTTATCGGAGATCGTCAGCGTGCGGGCGTCCTTATTCGCCGAAAGCATGATGGCGAAATCCTTGTCCGCCAGCCCCACGCTCTCGTCCGTCAGCCCCCGGAAATGCAATTTATCGATCGCGTCCGACGCGTTGCTGATGAGTTCACGGAGAAAAATCTCCTTGTTGGTGTAAATGGAATTGATCATCAGATCGAGCAGTTTTTGGCTTTCCGCCTTGAATTTTCTTTTGGCCATGGTGTTCCTCCTTATCTTTGGCTTTCTTATCCTGTTAAATTATATCCTCTTTTTTGGACAAAGTCAAGTTGTCCGGTGGGGTTCGACAAGAAAACAGGCTGTAAAAAACATAGTTTTTTTACAGCCCATTTTAATTGTACTACAGGGGCTCGGAAAAAATGTTCAGACTTGTCGTTCTTCCCGCGCAGGCAGTACTGAGTGTACGGCAAGCGGGAAAACGGCAAGAGAAAAACGGATATAATAAAACGAAACCCTATAGGGTTTCCTACCTTTGAAAAAAGGGACGCAACCGCGTCCCTAATTTTCTTTTTCGTTTTTCGGTCTGGACTTTTTTTACAGCCCCTTTTTTATTCGAGTTCAAACGCGCCGGTATAGAGTTGATAATAAGTGCCCTTTTCGGCGATCAGTTTTTCATGGTTGCCGCGCTCGATGATACGGCCGTGGTCAAGCACCATGATCACGTCGGA
>JAGHUY010000209.1 GCA_018064545.1 Candidatus Apopatosoma intestinale
CTACAACATGATGCACTCCCGCCACGGCCGCGCGATCCTCGCCGTGCGCGACAACGAGATCGCCGCCGAATCCTGCGGCATTTCGCTGACGTTCTATAAGGCCTTCGGCTTTACCGTCTCGGCCTTTTTTGCCGGGATCGCCGGGGGGCTGTACGCGAGTTATTTCGGGCTACTCAATCCCGAAAAATTCGGCTTTATGCAATCCATTGAAATCCTCGTCATGGTCGTCCTCGGCGGTGTCGGTTCCATGTTCGGCTCCGCGCTCGCGGCCGCGATCTTAACGATCTTACCGCAAGTCCTCATTTTCCTTGACGACTATCGGATGCTCGTCTATTCGCTGCTCCTGATCCTCGTCATGGTCTACAACTACGCGCCGGTCTTTGAGCCGCTCCGCGAACGGTTTTCGTTTGCGGTGCTCGCGGGGAAATTCCGGGGGAAAAAGCCGTCGGGAGAGGAGGAGCGCGCATGACAGAACCTGTAAAAATGGTGCCGATGCCCAGCCGCTCCATCATCCCGGAGCGAGACCTCGGCAAAAAACCGGTCTTGGAGGCCGTCGGACTCGGCATTGAGTTCGGAGGCCTATCTGCCGTGGAGGACTTTACGATCGCCCTCGGGCGGACGGAGATCTCCGGCCTGATCGGCCCGAACGGCGCGGGCAAAACGACCGTATTCAATATGCTGACCGGCGTCTATCAGCCGACCTCCGGCGTTGTTTTGCTTGACGGCAAGAACACGGCGGGGAAGAGTGTACACGAAGTTACGCGCATGGGCATTGCCCGGACGTTCCAGAACATCTGTCTGTTTTCAGACATGACGGTGGCCGACAACGTAAAAGTCGGGATGCACCAGTCGATCGCCTGTTCGGCGGCGGAGTCGATTTTGCGGCTTCCGCGGTTTTGGAAAGGCGAAAAAGACGCGGACGCGCGGGCAAAAGAATGGCTTGACCTCTTCGGCCTTGCCGACCTCGCCGATCAGAAAGCCGGCAATCTGCCCTACGGGGCGCAACGGCGGCTCGAAATCGCGCGGGCGCTGGCGACGAAACCGAAAATCTTACTCCTCGACGAGCCGGCGGCCGGCATGAACCCGTCGGAGACCGCCGAACTGGCACGCACGATCACCGACATTCGCGACCGGTTCGGCATTGCGATCTTACTGATCGAACACGATATGAGTTTCGTGATGGGCATCTGCGAGGGCATTGCCGTCCTCAACTTCGGCCACATCATCGCCAAAGGCACGCCCGACGAAATCAAAAACAACGATGCCGTGATCGAGGCCTACCTCGGCAGAAGGGAGGAATCCTCATGCTGACAGCGGAAAATTTAAACGTCTTTTATCACAATATCCACGCGATCCGCGACGTATCGTTTGAAGTCCGCGAGGGCGAGATCGTCTCGCTGATCGGTGCGAACGGTGCGGGCAAGACGACGACGCTCCACACCGTGTCGGGCCTGCTCCGTTCGGTGGGCGGCAAAATTACGTTCTGCGGCGAGGATATTACGCACGCGGAACCGCACAAACTGATCGCCAAAGGTCTTGCCCAAGTGCCGGAGGGACGGCACGTCTTTCAGCAGATGACCGTCATGGAAAATCTGGAAATGGGCGCGTTCTGGCGCGGCAAGGTGGACGCGGAGGAATACGAACGGGTATTTACCTATTTTCCGCGCCTCAAAGAACGGAAAAATCAGGTCGCCGGAACGCTGTCCGGCGGCGAACAGCAGATGCTCGCCATGGGGCGGGCGATCCTCGGTGCGCCGAAACTGCTCATGCTCGACGAACCGAGCATGGGGCTGTCCCCGATCCTCGTCGATCTGGTGTTTGACATCATCCGCGAGTTTCATAAGAACGGCACGACGATCCTGCTCGTCGAACAGAACGCCGGCAAGGCTCTTGCCATCTCTGACCGCGCCTACGTGCTGGAATCGGGACGGGTCGTGCTGACCGGAACTGGAGCGGAACTGGCTTCGAGTCCGGAAATCAAGAAAGCGTATTTGGGCGGATAAAAAAGTTTTCGCCCGCCTTTTGTAAAAGGCGGCTAGGCCAAGGGCGAGGAGCCCTTGCAGGGTTTGGGGCGGCGCCTCAACATTCGTTCCAAACAAAAAGAGATCCCTTGTGTGAAAGGGATCTCTTTTTTCTTTGCTTTTCAAAAGCCGGATTTCGCTTTTTCTTTCGAGCAGGAAGACACGAAAGAAAAAGCTTTGCAAAAAGAAAGTGTCGAAAAGGGGATTTCGTCGTTGCGACGACGACTCGGAGAAACTTTTTTGCGAAAAAAAGTTTCCCGAGACCTTTCAAAAAACGTTTTGCGGTTTAGCCGACCTCGGTCGAGATAAAAATGCGAGGAGGCGGCGGGAGCACCTCATCCACCACCTCCCGGCGGTCCCCCTGTCTCGCCCTCGGGGCTCGGTCACGCCTCAGCTCTGACGACCATTC
>JAGHUY010000016.1 GCA_018064545.1 Candidatus Apopatosoma intestinale
TTTGTCTTTGTCCGTTCTCGTCGACTACCGTACCCTCGTACGCCTACGCTCCGAGAACGAACAATCGTGCGGGTCCTCTCTCCCTAATTTGCACGCCCTAAAATCGGTGCTTTTGCTTTTAACCATTCAGTTTTATGAAACGACGAACCGTATCCTCGATCGAAATCGTCGGAACGTCTTTAATATATGTTTCGATGGTATCGTTGAAGTTACGGTACCAATGCTCCGGAATACGGTCAAATCCGAGGTTGGCACCGACGATGGAACCGACGGTCGCGCCCGTGCAGTCGTTATCGTAGCCGATAGCGACGGTGTTCGCGAGGCACGCGGTAAAGTCTTTCCCGCCGAGCATCAGACCGAACACGATACAGCACATATTGTTGATCGTATGCACGGCACTCATCCCTTTGAAGTGCTCGTCGATCAATGCGCGGGCCTTGGCATACGTCTCAAATTCGCCCTCCATGGAGAACGCCCATTGGAGAGCCTGACGGAGTTCGCTTTCCGCCGGGATCATCGTCGCACCGATCTTGACGGCGTCAAGCGGGCTGTCTGCCGTGAATGCGGCGGCGATGGAGGCGGCGCAGAACATCTCACCGTAAATGCCGTTTTTCCGGTGTGTGAGATACGCGTCGGCATAGGCGAGTTTGGCCGCCTGTTCGGGGTCACCGGCGCAGGCGTAGCCGAACGCGTCGGCGCGGATGGCCGCACCGATCCATTCCACATAGGAATTGAACTCCGCGGCGTGTTCGGGCTTTGTCCCATACTGCAACTGGTGAAGAGCCTCATCCTCCGCCGTGCAGGCATACGGAAGCACGTCCAGCCAAAATCTTCCGACGTCATCGACCGTGTAGCCCTTGCCGTACTTTTCAAGCAAAAGCAAATTCAGAATCATATAGGTGATGTCGTCGTCCACGGGGACGTCGACCATCGCCATTTTGGTATATTTCTTTCTCGGACTGACGCGGTACTGCAAATCCTCCGGACGCGACGGTCTCTCCCAATAGTCCGTCGGCGGGAACGGAGTGCCCGTCCGCATCGCCCAGTCGATCATGCTGAGTACCGGCCACATCTCCACCGGCACGCCGAGTGTGCAACCGGCGCAACGTCCGACTACGGCACCTTTCATGCGGTCGTAGAGGTTCTCCACCGGCTTCGCGGTGACTGCTTTGGCTTCCTCCGGGCGAAGAGACAGAATCTCGCTGAGGGTATCCGGCTGTCTTTCATCGGTGTTCTTATACATGGTTCATCCTCCTGTTTTTTCATCCGTTTCGTCAAAGAAACGGGCAATATGGTCGAGAAAATCCGGGGCTTCGTCATAGACCGCGTGGCTGTAATCCGGGTATAGGATCAGTTTACCGCCGAGACGTTCGGCGATCTCCCGCGAGCCTTCGCCCGACAACACGTGATCCTGCTCCGATCCTACGGCAAGCACAGGGCAAGTGATTCTTCCCACTTCCCCGTCGCCGTCAAAAGTAAGACACGCACGGCACAAAATGGCAAGACGTCGGTAATCCTCGTCAGAGCCCATCTTTGCCAGAGCGTCAAACGCTCTCTCGTATTTTTTCAAATAATCCGGAGAATAGATGAGGGAAAACATAAAGCGGTTCCACGCCACCCGGTCGCCCGATTCGGAGAGCGACACCCAACGGGAAAACGTCTCCCGGCTGACCTCGTTTGGCCGGCAGATCGTCGAAGCGATAGCAAGCCGTGAAACCAGATCGGGATTTCTTGCCGTGAGGGACTGGGCGATCATGCCGCCCTGCGAAACGCCGTACAGATGAACGTCCGAGAGCCCGAGAGCCCGCATGGCCGCCGCCGTGTCGTCCGCCATATCGGAAACGGAATAGTCCTCCGGCATATTCCGCCGGCGGTCAAACAGCCAGACCGTATGACGGTCAGAAAACCGCCGGAACGTCGCCTCGATCGCCGGAGCGGAGCGCAGAACGGGAAACAGGCTGACGCCGGGCAGAATAACCATCGGCTTCGTCCCCGTGCCGAACGTCAGATAATCCATGGTCACATCGCCAACGGTCACCGATGAACTCATACGCGCTACTCCTTTTCTCCCTTTTTTCATAAAAAAAGTGGCCGCCTGCACGACCACAAAAAAAGTTGGCCTCGCCCTATCTTCCCGGACCGCTTCCAGTCGAGTATTTTCGGCACCGCATAGCTTAACTTCCGTGTTCGGAATGGGAACGGGTGGACCCTATGC
>JAGHUY010000099.1 GCA_018064545.1 Candidatus Apopatosoma intestinale
GAATGGGTATCCACGCAAAACAAAAAACCAAGCCGAAATGGCTTGGTTTTTTGTTTTGGTGACCCGTACGGGAATCGAACCCATGTTTTCGCCGTGAGAGGGCGATGTCTTAGCCTCTTGACCAACGGGCCAACGTGCCGGCCACAGCCGACGCATTGTATTTTATCATACCTTTTCGAAAAATGCAAGAGGAAAATCATATTTTTTGCAGATTTTTTGAAAAATGCTCAAAGTGTCATGCCATCTCATGGCCGACGGCGCAGAGGCGGGCAACGCTTTGTTCGGTTTCCGCCGTCCGTTCCGTCCCATCACTTATGATACTGATATGTGATCATATCCTGATTGAGTTTAAAAATCGTATCCCCTTTTTTGTTTTTTGCTTTTTCGAGGATTTCATAGTTATGCAATTTATTGAGAATCTTTAATGCACCCTGCCGGGTCATCTTGGCATTGATATACGTCAAAAACATCCCATGATTAAAATAGTCTTCCGGATTGTGAACCAGTATTTTTTTCACATATACCCATTCGGAAGAAGTCAGGGTGTCTCCGGTTTTGGAAAGCGTCTTCTTGATCTCCTCCAAATTTTTATATACAAAACTATACTTGATCGACGTTTCCAGAATATATCCCAAAAAATACGTCAAATCGTTATTGGTGCTTCTGGTATCCGTAATGGCTTTGTAATAATCCTTTTTGCTTTCATTGATTGCCTCGCTCATGAAATAAGGAGCAAATGCTATTTTGTGAATATAGTTGAGCCAAAATGACACCATCCTTGCCGTTCTGCCGTTATAGTCGAAATAGGGATGGACATATAAAATATAATAATGACAGATATACGGGAACAGATCATCATAATCCTTTATGCTCTGCGGATCATTCGCAAAGGCAAACAGAGAGTCCATGCACTCGTCAACAATATGCCAATCCGCTCCTTCGAATGCTCCGATATAGACTTTGCCGTCGCGATAATACGCGCCGTCTTTTATTTTCAGTTCATCCGGCAGGCAATCTTTACTTAAAATCCCGTACAGTTTGCGCAGATTCTCTTTATTGAATTCCGGCTTCTGTTCCACGATAAACCTTATGGCATCGATCATGTTCTTCACGATAATGTCATTCTGTTCCGTCAGATCATCTCTTTTATTGATCTCCGCAATGTGGCTATGCGTTGTCGGTACATTCTCGATGTTCAACGTTCCTTCCACCTCGGAAAAAAGTCTGGAAATGAGGATATCTTCACTGTTTCTGGCAAACAGCCAACTCTGGTTGATTTCCAGATCCGAAACAAGGATTCTTCTGTATTCGTTTTGCGTCTGCAACAGATAAAGACCGTTTACATAAAAACAGTGTTTGGAATTGAACGTTTTCAGCGGAACGGATTTCATGTATTTATATTTCTCGTCTATCAGTTGATCTTTTGTTGCTAAAAACCGGTCAAATTCATCTTTTGAAAACATGATTCCGATTTTCTGATTATATCTCAAATCATTGATCGAATAGTATTTTTCACCGAGGATCAGATCGATAACTTGTTCTTTATCCATGCTGTACCCCTCTCATAACCTCTTTTATTTATTATTGTAACCGATTTTCATTGCATTGTCAACCGTTTGGTAAACCATATTGTAAACTTTTTTCCTGTTTTTCAATCACCTTATCCATAGTATATGATAAATGTTTCTCTATTAGCCGTTATATTCTCATCCGACGCTCAGCCAGCGGAAAAACGGCGATCGAAAAAGAACCGGGTAGATAGATAATGAAACAGAACTTGGATATGCGCCCAAGTCCTGTTCTTCTATTTTCGTTTTTCGGTCTGGCCTTTTTTTACAGTCCATGAAATGGGCTAGGAAAAAACGGTCAGAATCGCCGTTCTTTCCGCGCAGGCAGTACGTGGGTACGGCCAGCGGAAAAACGGCGATAGAAAAACGAATCAAATAAAACGAAATCCGCAAGGATTTCCTACCGATAAACAAGGGGGGTGCATCCGCACCCCCTATCTCTTTTTTCGTTTTTCGGTCTGGCCTTTTTTTACAGTCCATTTTAGTCAAAAGCGATCATCTGCGTTAATACGGCCATGGAGAGCACCTCGTCGAGAGAGGCGATAGCCGGCAGGCGGGCGGTAAACAGGCTTCCGTCGCAAAGATAGGCGACCTCATAGCCCACAAAGAAGCCGTCCGGCGTTTCTTCCTGCAAAAAGCGATAGCGATACTCCCTTTCGCCGATCAGGTTCACCGTGTAATCCGGGGACGGATAGTCGGCCGCAAGCGCGGCGGCGGGATCGTCGCACGCGAGTTTGCGGTACGTCGCGGTCTGGCGGCCGTCGCTGTACACGATCGTAAGGCCGCTTTCCCGGTCATAGACGATCTGCCAAAGCGTATACGCGGCGGGCAGATTGGCCGGAACATAAAGGACGACGTCCTTTTCCCCCTGTCCCCGCGCAAAAGCGATATATTCTTCTGCCGACGCAAATTCCTCATGCAACAAGATGATCTCCGGGTTTTTCTGTTCCCCGCAGGAAACGAGGGTGAGCACGATGAGCAGAGCGACGAGTACACTAAACAATCTTTTCATCCGGGATTCCTCCATCCGTCGGCTGTATTCCGCATGGGGAAAACCGCCGATTTTATTTCTATTGTATCTTGTTTTTTTGATTTTGGCAAGAGGTTTTCACCGCATTCGCTTTTTTCCGACGATTTTCCGTTTTTATTTGACGGGAACCGGCAAAAGTGCTACAATACCATCAGAATAACACGCGGAGGGCAGTATGGAC
>JAGHUY010000170.1 GCA_018064545.1 Candidatus Apopatosoma intestinale
TCCCCGACAGGGAGCATACGACGATACATTTGGCCTTGACGTCGATCGCCATATTGCAGGTGGCGTGGGAAATGGCATCGACTTCATTCTTGATTTTGAAACTGGAATGCGAAAAGCGTTCCGCGTAATCGATCTGGCTTTCGGTATATTCCGCGATTTCCGCCATATTCTTCACCGAAAGAACGGGATATTTGCCAACCGCCGTTTCACCGGACAGCATCACGGCCGAACTGCCGTCATAAACCGCGTTGGCCACGTCGGAAATCTCCGCACGCGTCGGACGCGGATTGTAAATCATGGATTCCAACATTTCGGTAGCGGTGATCACGCGTTTGCCGAGCATCCGGCACTTGGTGATCAGATATTTCTGAATGGCCGGCACTTCGACAAACGGAATCTCCACCCCGAGGTCGCCACGAGCCACCATGATCCCGTCGCATTCCTCGCAGATTTCTTCAATGGCGTCCACACCGGAGCGGTTTTCGATCTTGGCGATCACATCGATACTGTCGCCCCCGTTTTTCTTCAAGAACTCCTTGATATCCAGAATGTCCTGTTTGCAGGAGACAAACGAAGCAGCGACAAAATCCACGTCGTTTTCGATGCCGAAGAGCAGATCCGCCTTGTCCTGTTCCGAAAGGTACGGACCGGAAAGCGTTTTGTTCGGGAAACTCATACTCTTTCGATCGGAAAGTTCGCCTCCGATCACCGTGCGGCAGATCGCGTCGGTTTCCGTCACACGTTCCACCTCAAAAACCACAAGACCGTTGTTGACCAGAATCCGATCCCCCGGCACCACGTCGCGCGGCAGTTTCTTATGCGTCACCGAGACACGCGTCTCGTCACCCTCGATCTCCTCTGTCGTAAAGGTAAACGGCATCCCATCCTCCAAACGGATTTTGCCGCCGCGGAACGTTTTAATGCGATATTCCGGACCTTTGGTATCCAGCATAATGGCGATCGGCATATTCAGACGTTCTCTTACCGCCTTGATCGTCTTGATTTTTTTCAAATGTTCTTCATGGGTTCCGTGGGAAAAATTGAGCCGCGCCACGTTCATGCCGGCCAGACACATTTTTTCCAAAACTTCTTCGCTTTCACTCGCCGTACCGATGGTACAGATGATTTTGGTTTTTCTCACTTGATTGCCTTCTTTCAAAAAAACTAATCCTTATCATATCAGAAACGCAGAAATAAATCAAGAGTTTATAAAATGCTTTCTATCTCGTGAAGATGCGAAATCACATAATCGAGTTTCGGTTCTTTCGGTACGTCTTTCCCTTTCGGGTTGTAGAAACAGGTGCGGATGCCGAGCGCAGGGCACCCCGCCATATCCGAGGAAAGCGAATCGCCGATCATGAGGATTTCTTCCGGCAAAACGGTCTCTTTTTCGTTTATCCGATGGATACAGGCTTCAAAAAAGGCAGCGGACGGCTTTTGCGCACCGATTTCCTCCGAAATAAACAGATGGTCAAAAAACGGAAGCATCCCACCGACACGCAACCGATTGACCTGTTGAGCATACGGCCCGTTGCTGGCAACGCAGAGCGTATGGCGGCCATGGAGGACACGAAGAAGGTCCATAGCCCCCGGTTCCGGGATGGCACTGTCATAAAGGCTCTTAAAAAAGTACTCTTCAAAACACGCCCCGTCAAAGTCAATGCCCAGTTCCGCGAAAATACGATTCCAACGGACTTTTCGCAGTTCCGGGAGCGTCAGTTCTCCCCGCTCGATCTGTTTCCACAATCCGTTGTTGATACGGGTAAACGTGTCAAACATCTCCTCCCGATACGGGGGAAGCCCGAACGCGGCAAACCCGTTTTTCATGCTCTCACGGACGTATCCGTCAAAAGAAAGAAGCGTGTTATCCACGTCGATCAGAATGGCTTTCAGCATGACGGTTCCTTTCCCAAAACGGTGTAAATCAGATAGGAGCAAGGTCCCGCAACCAGTTTTTCTCCCTGTCGGGTAACACCGCGTCCCATGAGAACGGTGATATTGTCCGGCTCAGCGACCGTCCGTTCTTCTCCGGACGGATTGAGGATCACACGGATGGTTTCCGCCCCCGCCGCCCGCTCATACCAGAACGGGTAGCAAAACGACGGGTCGATCAGCCGGAAAGAGCCGTCTGCCCATAGTGCCCGATGGGCGTGGCGAAGTGCGATCAGATTCCGCACCGTATGGAAGAGGGAGTCGGGGTCGTTCTGCTGTTCGGAAACACTCGGCGCGTCCGGGGAAACATCCACCGGTAGATACGGCGTATCCGAATCGGAAAAACCGAAATTCTTCTTGCCTTTCTCCCATTGCATGGGCGTTCGGGAACCGCCTCGGCTGACTTCCGAACCCTCTTTGTCGAGCCCGTCGAAAAACCGCATCCCGATCTCGTCCCCGTAATAGAGGAACGGCGCACCCGGCATGGAAAAGACGAACGCCATCAAAACTTTCAGTTCTTCCGTGTCGCGGCCGAGTGAAATACGCGGTTGATCGTGATTGCCGGTCACAAAGGAGATATACCCCTTGTCAAGCGT
>JAGHUY010000133.1 GCA_018064545.1 Candidatus Apopatosoma intestinale
CCATCTATCAATGCCTTCCCCTTGGGGAAGGGGGACCGGCGGGAGCCGGTGGATGAGGTCGCGGCCTCTCCGGCGCTGTCCTTTGCCGCCTCCTCCGCATCGGCGGCACTGTTCTCAGCCGCCTCTCCATACCCGTCTCCGGCTTTCCGAACCGTCCCGGCCGCTCCGTAGGGCGGGGGCTCTGATCCCGCCGCCTTGATCGCCTGAACCGCATCGCCTGCCCCGCACGGGATCGGCTTCTTTTCGGTTTCTTCTGTCATGGTTTCTCCTTTCCGCGCTTCCGCGCTTTGTGGTGTCTATATCGTAACACCAAAGTTACTGCGATTTGTCGCCGTTTATAATCGGCCGGCTAAATATAGTTTTCAGTTTTCAGTTTTCAGTTTTCAGGTTGAGGAGCCGCAAGCGGCGGATTGAAAAGTTTTCAGTTTTCAGTTTTCGGGTTTTTGCATAATACTTCTGTATAAAATCAGAAATCCCCTGCTACCACAGGGGATTTCCGATTCTATACGGGATACTGAAAATTACTCGTCCACCTCATCGAACAGGAAATCGTCGCAATAGCGGCAGTTCCCGTCCCCGTCGCACACGACAAAGTCGAACCGGTCGAACGCCTCATTTTCGCCGGTCGTGCGCACCTCATCCGCGTAGGCGAGATAGTACGAAAACAGAATCTTATCCATCTCGGCGTAAGCGGCGCGTTTCATCTGCTTTTTGCCGCAGAGGCGGCCGGCGGCCTGCGCGATCTGGATTTCCTTGGCCTTGCCGGACTGCGCCGTGGTATCGGTCATGCCCTGAAAAGAATCGGAGATGCCGAGAATGCGTTTTGCCTGATCGTAGAGCCTCTCCGATTGCTTCGCGTCCCCCGTGATGTCGGCTTGCAGATCGAGCCGCGAAAAGATTTTGGCATTGGCGGCCGAGGCGCGGAACATTCGCCGGAAAATGCTGTTGTCCAGCGTCTCGCGGAAGTTTTCCGGCACGATGGGAAAGACGCCGCCGAGTAAGAGTTTCTCCATGATGCGGCTCTCCAATTTGTTGATACCCTGCTGCTGCGGCCGGATGACCTCGCAATCCGACGAGCCGAACAGCCCGTCCTCGCCGGAGACGTTTTTGCGGATGACGATGGGAAACAGGCGCGGCTCGTAATACGGCACGAATACCTCGCCGCGGTCGGAGCCGACGCGCGCACCCGGCACGGTCTCACCGTCTTCGTCCAAAAGAACGGTCTT
>JAGHUY010000145.1 GCA_018064545.1 Candidatus Apopatosoma intestinale
GATGACAACCTATCCGGAGCATTTTTTACTTTTCACCTCACTCATTTTGGACATTTGGCGTTGCGCCATGACCAGTCCGTAATATATGCCTTTTTTGCGCAAAAGTTCATCGTGCGTGCCGATTTCCGCGATCCGTCCCTTGTCCAGGACGATCAGACGCGTGGCGTTGCGCAGGGTGGAAAGACGGTGCGCGATGGCGATCGTGGTGCGATCCTCTGTCAATTTTTTTAAGGCTTCCTGAATATCGTGCTCCGTCTCCGTGTCAAGGGAGGCGGTGGCCTCATCCAAAATCAGAATTTTGGGGTTGTGAAGCATGGCACGGGCAATGGAGATACGCTGTTTTTCTCCGCCGGAGAGCGTCTGACCGTGTTCACCGATATAAGTGTCATATCCGTCCGGCAGTTTCATGACGAACGAATGAGCCCCCGAAACCTTGGCGGCGGCGATGACTTCATCCCGGGTCGCATCGGGCTTGGCGTAGGCGATATTCTGGAATATGGTTCCGCGGAAGAGGTAGTTTTCTTGCAAAACAACGCCGATATTACGGCGCAGAACGTCCTGTGGGATGTCCTTAATGTCCGTTCCGTCGATCCGGATGGCACCGTCGTCCACGTCGTAGAGGCGCATCAAAAGGTTGATCAGGGTGGATTTGCCGGTTCCGCTTTTCCCGACGAGACCGATCATTTCGCCCTTGCGAATGTCAAAAGAAATATCCCGGAGAACGTCACTCGAATCTTCATAGCCGAAACTGACGTGATCAAACGAAATGTTCCCGGAGATTTCGGAGACGGTGCTGTCCTCTTTATCCCGGATATCCGGTTCTTCGCTCAGAAGCTCACAGATTTTGGAGAGGGAGGTGACAAACGAAATCAGCCGTCTGGGAATGTTGGCAAACCAACGCATTCTGCCATAGATCAAGGAGACGTAGGTGGCAAACTGCGTCATGACGCCCAGCGTCATTTCTCCGCTCAGAATCTTATTGCCGGCATAATACAGGAGGAAAAACTCTCCGATGCCGATGGCGAAGTTGAGAAGAGGAGCGATGATGGAAAAGAAGACGTCGTTTTTGATGGAGATGTCGGAGACCTCTTTGGCACTGCGGTCAAACCGTTCGGCTTCCTTGTGCTCCATGCCGAAACTCTTAACGACGCGGATGCCGTTGAAAATGTCGTGAAGAATCGTGCTGACGCGCGAATTTTTCGTCCACTGCTTATGATAGTTCCGGCGGGTAACGCCCCAGAACGAATAAAAACCGAAAAAGACAAAGGGGATGGGGATGAAAATCAGAATGCCCAGCCGCCAGTCGAATCGGAAAATGATCACCGAAACCGCGATGATAATGAAAAACTGATAGACCAGTTCCGGGATCATGCCGGTGATCTGTTGCCGGATGACCTCGGTATCGCCGCTGACGCGCTCCATCAGTTCGCCGGTCTGCTGTTTTGATACTTTTCCGAACGAGAGAGACTCGATTTTTTCAAAAACGGATTTGCGCAGTCTTTTGGAGATATTATTGCCGGCATAAGCCGTGGCGGCGTTCCGGATCATATTGATCAGCCGCGAGGCGATCTCGGCTCCCGCCAGTGCCAGTACGACGAGGGCAAACGATTGCCATGTGAGAGAAACCGGATCGGACGATTTGATATAGCCGTCCACCATGATGGCGTTGATCTTCGGGGTCAGCATGCTGATCAGGGCACTGCCCAAGATCATGAGAGTAGCCAATCCGATTTTCAGCCATTCGGGCTTGGCAATGCTCCAAAGCCATTTGATATTTCCGCGGTAATTGGTACAATGCTTGCAGATCCGGTTCCGATCGGTATAGGGCCGGCCGCATTTCGGGCAGACGTTTTCCAAATCTTTGTCTTCGCGCAGTTCGATCGGACGGCCGCCGATATGGCGGTTCATCTGTTTGCATATCACGGACACTTCGTGGAGTTTGGCCATGGTGGAGCGGCAGAGAATGACGTCCGATCCGTTTTGCACACATTCGATCGTGACGCATCCGAAGCCGGCGGTGTATCGGATTTCGGAAATCTCCGACAGCAAAAACTCTTTCTTCTGCCCACCGGTATAGACGGACAGCATGGACTGTCCCATGACGACGTATCCGGTCTCTATTCGCGAATCCATGGAAAGATCGGTCGAAAACAGGAGAAGAACGTCATCTTCATCAACGTCGGGATCGATCTTTTTCAGACCGTTTATCAGTCGCTTTTTTCGTTTTTCCAGATTGTCTTCCAAAGCGGGAACCCTCCTTTCCGCAACGATTCGGAATCACAGATAAATATCAATGTGCCGACGGCTCTTCCGATCCAATTTGTCCACATCGGGAATCTCATACCGATTGGCGTTGGAGTCGGTTAAAAAAAGATGGGTGGGCGTCAGGCGGACGATGCTGCGATAGGTGTCCCGGAACGTGATTTCCATCTCTCCCGCGTTGGTGCTGACTTTCCAATAGGAAAATCCGAACCGCTCTTTGACGGAGTGGACCTTCTGAATCTGAGCAACAAAGTACTTCTTGTCCAGTTCTTGCTTCAAGACCGTCCGGGTCTCTTCGTCGAAATCGTCGAGCGAACGGATGATGCCGATCTCTTTGTCCTCCTGATTCAATACGGAGAGATAGGAAAACGGCTCATCGTACGGAAAAGCCCGATGCAGAAATACCCGATCATAGGTTTCTGACTTTCCCGAATCGGTGACGACAAGAGAAAGAATGCCGTCGCTTTCGGAAAAAGTCGCGTTTTCCGAGGTCAGATAAAAGATATCCGCTACGTTTTGAAGCGAAAAACTTTGATTTTCATTCATAATGGACTCTCCTTTCTTATTCCTCGACTCCGATATTCTTCATGGCTTCCAGTTGGAGACGATACAGTTTGTTGTAGATGCCGTCTTTTTTGGCGAGCAGTTCGGCGTGAGTGCCGGATTCCGGCATTTTTCCGTTTTCGATGACGATCAGTTTATCCGCGTTCCGAAGCGTCGAAAGGCGGTGAGCGATCATGACGGTGGTCTTTCCGTCGGCCAGACGGTCAAGCGCGTCCTGAATCCGCCGCTCCGTCTCGGTATCCATGGCCGCGGTGGCCTCGTCCAGAATCAGAATCTTCGGGTTTTGCAGAATGGCTCTGGCGATGGAAAGACGTTGCCGCTCCCCGCCGGACAGATTCTTTTCTCCCTCGCCGATCATCGTGTAATAACCGTCGGGAAGTTTGACGATAAAATCATGAGCGCCGGACATTTTGGCGGCACGGATGATCTCCTCTTTGGTGGCGTCCGGTTTGGCGTACCGGATGTTATCCATGATCGTGCCGATGAACAGATAGGTTTCCTGCGACACGATGGCAATGTTTTTCCGCAGATCGGAAAACGCGATGTCCTGCAAGTTCACGCCGTCAATGGTGATCGCTCCCTCGTCGGGATCGTAAAGTCGGATGAGCAGGTTGGCGAGCGTGGATTTGCCCGCGCCGGTATGCCCGACGATACCGATCGTTTTCCCGGCCTCAATGTCAAAAGAGATGCCGTCAATGATCTTCCGGTTCTTTTCGTAGGAGAATACGATATTCTGAAACGAAATATCGCCCCGCATATCCGGCAAATGAACCGGGTTTTCGCTTTCCCGGACGTCCGGTTCGGCATCCATGATCTCGAGCAGACGGGAGGAGGCGTTGGTAAATTCCGAAAAATAACCCATGATGTCCACAAGCCCGTCCATAGGCTGGTGAACCAAGTTGGTGTAGGAGACGAAAGTGGCCAAAATGCCATATGTAATTTTCCCTTGGATGACCATCCAACCGCCGAAACCCCAGACAAGCAGATTGCAGATCCGGAGCAAAAAGTAGACAGGCGGATAGACGTACACACCGAACATACGGAGCGACAATGTGTCGTCCGCCAACCGGGTGTTACGGGACTGGAACCGCGTGGCCTCGTCTTTTTCTTTGGAAAAGGCCTTGACGACGCGGAATCCCACCAGAACGTCGGATAGGAGGGAGGTCAGACTTTTTCTGCTGGAATACCGTTTGTTTTGCAACTTTCCGTTGATCTGATGGATCCGAATAAGAGAGGAGATAAAAACGGGAACGAGGCAAAGCGCCAAAATGGAAAGAGGCGCGTTGATGCCGATCATGATGACGGTCACGCCGATGATCTGAACGATGTTGATCATGAACCACGGAAGACCGTCGGTAAAGAACCAGTGCAGAGAATCGGCATCGCTGTTGACCTGAGTGATCAATCCTCCCGTTTGCCGATTGGTGAAAAAGGAGAGGGAGAGCCGCTCAATGGCATTAAAGATCGTCTTGCGCAGGTCATAGATGATCCGAGACCCGACGATCGACTGGATGGTCTGATTCAGAATGTCAAACAATGTGGAAAGGAGCCGCGCCGAAGCGATCAGCAGAATGACCAGCGCCACTTTTCCGTAAAACTGACTTCCGACTGCCGGGTCCAGAACTTGGTCGTAGAAGAACGCGGAACTGATATACGGCGTCAGAATGCCGAGTGCGCTGACCAGTACCATCAGCAGAACGGAGGCGGTGATTTTCCACTTATAGCGCTTGCAGAAGACCCACATCCGCAAAAGGATTTTCCCCTTGTCCATGCACTTCGGACAGATTTTGCGCTTGGGGTCAGGGTAGATCGTCCCGCATTTCGGACAGCAGAGTTCCCGGTCCCGGACGTGAAAATGGTCGAGATTGCCGCTCTTTTCCCATTCTTTCAAAGCCGAGCAAAAATCGTAGACCGCGTCTTTGCTCAGATTGGAGGAAATCAGCAGGGTAAGGGAATTTCCGTCTTTCCACCGGGCGGAGAGACGAACGCCGGAGAAAAACGGATCGACGGCAAAACCGGTCAGTCCTTCCAGCGGATATTCATCAAAACGGGTCTCTTCAAAGCGGGGCACCGGGGAGCGGTGTCCTCTTTTCCGGTTTTCCTCTTTCGGGATGAGGGCCGTCACGCCCTCCCACACGATCAGTTTCCCCGGGAAGAGAAACGCGTATGTCTCTCTCGGCATCCCGTCGTGGGAACGGTCGGTATGCAGTGCGACGAGGCAATCCTCTTCCGCAAGGTCTCGCTCCGGAAGCCGGGACAAAATCAATTTCGGTATCTGGTTCAGAGATAACATAAACTTTCCTCGTGGTCGGTCTTTCCGACCGGTTTCTATACGTTGAAGCGGATGACGACGATGTCTCCGTCCTTAAATTCGTATTCCTTTCCCTCGCTGCGGATCAGACCCTTGTCCTTGGCGGCGGCCATGGAACCGCAGGCCATCAGATCGTCGTAGGCAATGACCTCGGCCCGGATGAAGCCGCGCTCCATATCCGAGTGAATCTTGCCGGCGGCTTGGGGGGCTTTGGTGCCTTTGCGGATCGTCCATGCGCGGACCTCTTTGGGGCCGGCTGTCAGAAAACTGATCAGTCCGAGCAGTTTGTAACTGGCTTTGATCAGACTGTCAAGCCCGCTTTCGGCAATGCCGAGGTCTTCGAGGAACGCCGTTTTATCGTCGCCGGAGAGTTCGGCCAGTTCCGCTTCCACCTCGGCGCAGATCGTGACGAATTCCGCGCCCTCGCTTTCGGCGTGAGCCTTGATCTTCTGATAGGCTTCCGTGGAAACAAAGGCGTCTCCGATCTGATCTTCGCTGATGTTGCCGACGTAGATGACCGGCTTTAAGGAGAGAAGACCGGAATCGGCCAAAAGATCGCGCTCTTCCTGCGTGTATTCGAGAGCCCGGGCGGAAATGCCGTTATCGAGCGCCTCTTTGACGCGTCGCAGTAATGCCAGTTCTCCCGCCAGCGTCTTGTCGCCTTTGAGGGCTTTTTCGGTGCGGGCGATGCGCCGATTGAGGATTTCCATATCCGAGAAGATCAATTCCATATTGATCGTTTCGATGTCACGGAGCGGGTCCACGGTGCCGTCCACGTGAATGATGTTGCCGTCTTCAAAACAGCGGACCAGATGAATGATGGCGTCCGTTTCGCGGATATGCGATAAGAACTGGTTGCTCAGTCCTTCGCCCTTGGAGGCGCCGCGGACGAGTCCGGCGATGTCAACAAACTCGATGACGGCCGGCGTATATTTTTCGGGGCTGTACATCTCCGCCAGCTTGTCCAGACGCGCGTCCGGAACGGCTACGACGCCGACATTCGGCTCGATCGTGCAGAACGGATAGTTGGCCGACTGGGCACCGGCGTTGGTAATGGCATTGAAAAGGGTACTTTTGCCTACGTTGGGCAAACCGACGATTCCGAGTTTCATAATGG
>JAGHUY010000043.1 GCA_018064545.1 Candidatus Apopatosoma intestinale
CGCTTTGACTGTCTGAATAGTAGGTTTAGGCCATGAACATGGCTTCCCGGATGACCTCGCCGACGGTGGGGTGAGGGAAGACTAACTTCTGTACGTCGGTAACGCGCATCTCTTTTTCCACCATGATGGCCGCGCCGTAGATGATCTCGGACGCGTAGTTGCCGATCATGTGGACGCCGAGCACCGTTCCGTGCTCCTTGTCGGTGATGAGTTTGACGATACCGTCGCCGTGCTCATTTTCGGCAATGTAGCGGCCGCTGTATTTCAGCGTGACGGAGGTGGTCTTGGCGTTCAGACCCTTGGCGGCGATGGTCTCGCTCGTCTCACCGACGGAAGCCACCTCGGGGTTGGTGTAGATGACGGAGGGGGTCGAGAGGTAGTTGATTCTCTCGTGGCCGCCGAGCATATTGGCGACGGCTACCTCACCCTCGCGATAGGCGGTGTGAGCCAGCATGGATTTGCCGTTGACATCCCCTGCTGCCCAGACGTTCGGAACATTCGTTTTGCAGAATTCGTCGGTGACGACGGCACCGCGCTCCACCTGAACGCCGATGCTGTCCAGCCCCACGCCCTCGGTGTTGGCACGGCGGCCGATGGAGACGAGAACCTTGTCGGCCTCAATGTCACATGCCTTGCCGTCCAGTTCGTAGGAGACCTTGCCGTTTCCGACGGCGGTCACCTTGGCACCGAGCAGGAATTCCACGCCCTTTGCCTTGTAATTTTTCAGAAGAATCTTGGAAATCTCGCTGTCCGTCGGGCCGGCGATGTGGTCGAGCATCTCGATCACGGTCACGCTCGTGCCGATGGAGTTGAAGTAGGAAGCCATTTCCAGACCGATGACGCCGCCGCCGATGACGACGAGTTTCTTCGGGGCTTCTTTCATATCGAGAATCTCACGGTTGGTCATGGCAAAACCGGACGTAACGGCCTCGCGGAGCCCGGGGATCGGCGGAACGAACGCATAGGAACCGGTGCAGATCAGAAGACGGGCGCCTTCATAGGTCTTGCCGTCGGCTTCCACGGCGAAACCGCCGTCGACACGGCCGACGATCTTGCCGAAAGCGGGAACCACTTCGGCACCGGCCTTTTTCAGAGACATCTGAATGCCGGAGACCAGCGTTTTGACGACGCGGTTCTTGCGATCGATCACAAAGCCGTGGTCGACGGAGGAACCGGAAACGGACACGCCGTAGTCGGCACCGTGTTTGGTATAATCGTAGATTTTGGCGCTGTAAAGAAGCGTTTTGGT
>JAGHUY010000256.1 GCA_018064545.1 Candidatus Apopatosoma intestinale
TTGTAGCAAAATTCGCATAATGCACAAAAATCGGGAGGCAAAAACGCCTCCCGAACTTGTTTTTTTGTGCATCTTTTACAAGAAAAATGACATAAAAAATAATTTTGCTACAACCCCTTTTTATTTCTATTTCTCTAATAACCCGTAGGTTTCCAGCATATACTTTCCGATTTCGGCCAGCATTTCGTCTGCCATACGACGGATGCGGAACGGAATGGGTTTCAGATTGACCTGAGGAACGCCGTTATAGATAAAATCCCGGTGACCGCGGCGGTTCGGGGTGTCCGTCTCAATGGAGAACGTCCCTTTGTAACCAATGTCGATGAGTCCCTGAATGAACGCGTCAAAGTTGATATTGCCGAACAACGGGAAGTTATGGGCGTCCGGCGTAAATTCGCCGTCCGGCGTCGTGATCGGATAATGGTTATCGTGGATATGCACGGCACGCAAATGATCGCCCAGTTTGATGAGGTTCGGGTACTGGTCAAGATTGTAGAGGTTGGCATGGCCCGTATCCCAGCATGCGTGGATATGCGGATGGTTCATCGCATCAATCACACGGAGCAGTTCGTCCGCGTTGCCGCAATAGCAGTCTTTTTCCAAAAAGTTTCCGATGTTTTCAAAGCAGAAGTCGACGTTATACCGGTCGAGAAGCGGCAGAAAACGGCTGTAATACTTTACGTTTTCCAAAACAAACGTCTCCGGTGTGCAGTCGCGGACGTGAAGCAGATGCACCACGAGAGACGGGATGTGCAGATAGCCGCAGATTTCAATACAACGTTCCAGACGGAACGCGTCGTCTTCCGTCGCTTTGTCGAGATACGCCACGATCGGCGCATGAGCCTGTCCGAATACCATGTGCGCCACGTTCATTCTCGCCTGAACACGGTTGGCCAGTTTCTTCCAGTTGTCCGTATAAAATTCCTGATCGTAATTTTTGCTGTCCAGACTCAAATCGAGAGCCTGATAGCCCAGCCCCGCATAGTAGTCGATCACGCCGCCGAGGTCCGGAATAAAGAAATGCGTATAGCCGCCTGTCATAATCGATAATTTCATAAAAAGCGCCCCTTTTCCTCTTTTTTTCTATCCTATCACTTTTCACCGAAAAAAACAATCTGTTTTGGGGTATTTTTTCATTTCTCTTTACAAAAAGTGCTTTCCGTGATAGAATAAAAATGAAAATACGTTCGGGAGGATAACAGTATGATCAAAACCGTCATGTTCACCGGTGACAGCATCACCGATTGCAACCGCGCCCGCCCCGTCGGTTGCGGAGCCGGAGGGCTCGGCGACAGTTATGTCGGCAATATCTTTGTGCAGACATGGGCAAACGACCCGTGCGCCAATATCAAATTCTATAACAGCGCGACCAGCGGTGACACCAGTCGCAGTCTGCGTGCCCGTTGGAATGATGAGGTTCTCGCTTACCACACCGACTACATCTTTATCATGATCGGCGTCAACGACTGCTGGCGGGAGTTCGACTCTCAGCCCTACGATGGAAACGCTCCGTCACCCGAAGAATACCGCGACAACATCATCTTCATGATCGAGACCGCTCTTGCGGCGAAATCCAAGCCGGTACTGGTCTCCCCGTACTTTTTGGAACTGAATAAAAAAGACGGGATGCGTGCCAAATGCGACACACTAAACAGCCTGCTTCGCGCGCTGGCTCTGCAATATAACGTCCCGTATATCGACGTTCAGGCCGTCATGGATTCCTATATGGAAAAGGCCAGTTCATACTATCTGTCCGGCGACCGCGTCCATCCGAAAGCCATCGGCCGTCAGATCATCGCCCGCACCATTCAGGAAAGCCCGATCTGGAAAGCGATCCTTGCGGAAGCCAAGCAATGAGCGATCTTTGGAAAACGTTAAAAGCGGCCCGTCGGCCGCTTTTGCTTTACGGCATGGGAAACGGGGCTGACAAGATCATTGCCGCACTCGACCGGTTCGGCATCCCATGGGCTGACACGTTCGCATCCGACGGATTCGTGCGCGGACAGTTTTTTCACGGAAAGCGCGTGCTCTCCTATTCCGAGGCAAAAGAAAAATACGGTGATTTTACCGTGCTTGTATCGTTCGGTTCTTCTCTTCCCGACGTTTGCAGTCGCGTTGAGGAGATGGAAAAAGAGGTCGAACTTTTCGCCCCCGACGTGCCGGTCTGCGGTGAAATGCTCTATACCGAAGAATGGGAAGAAACGCACCGAAAAGAACTCGACAGTCTGCGTGCCTCTCTTGCCGATGAAAAATCCCGTGAAGTTCTGGACGCGGTCCTCTTGTATAAGCGAACGGGAAAACTCGCATTTCTGCGATCGTGCGAAACGGCGCAAAGTGACGATCTTGCCGCCCTCTTTCCGCGCGATTTCACCGCCTATGCCGATCTCGGCGCCTATACGGGCGATACCGTTCGCGAGATGACCGCCCGCTATCCCGGCATCCGCTCGGTGATCGCCATGGAACCGTCGGCAAAAAGTGCCGCCAAACTGCGCGCATACGCGGACACCGTGACCCGGCCGGCCATCACCGTTATCGAAGCCGCCGCATGGGACAGAGAAGAAAGCCTGCCGTTTGCAGACGGATCGGCTCGCAATTCCACGGTCTCTCCGGTCAACGATAAAGAAAAATCCGGCGCGAAACTCCGCACGGTAGCGGCTTCCCCGCTCGATGCTCACGCCCCGTTTGTCGGAGAAAAGTTGCTTCTCAAATACGATGTCGAGGGTGCCGAAGCGGAAGCCCTGCGCGGCTCGACCCGCACGATACGGGGAAATGAATCGTCTCTGATCGTCTCAGCCTATCATCGCACCGACGATTTTCTGATCCTTCCCCCGCTTCTTTCTTCCCTCTGC
>JAGHUY010000259.1 GCA_018064545.1 Candidatus Apopatosoma intestinale
CCCCGTCGTCGGTGGCAAGAGAAGCCAGCACGGCGATCAGTGCCGTTACGGCATTCTTTCCCGCAGGCGGGAAAGAGGCGTGGGCATTTTTGCCGAACACCGTCAGAATCCCGTTTTCATAGGTATAGGTCACGTCTTTCGGCCCCATCGCGATGGCCGCGCGGACTTCCTCATCGGTAAAGCCGATCAGTTCCGCTTCCGCCTTGGCGGGAACCGCGTTGATCGTGGCGCCGCCGTGGGCCGAGACGACCGTTTTTTTGCCGCCGGCCGCGGCCGTCGCGCCGACCTCTCCGCGGATCATCCCTTTTTCCAGATTGATGACCGGATAGTCGCCGTCCGGCGTGAATAACTTGTTCGGCAGTTTTTCTTTTTGGGTATAATACGCTAGATCGCTGGACCCGCATTCCTCATCCGTTCCGAACAGAAAACGGACGTTTTTGGTGATCGGTAAACCGAGTTCTTTGACGGCACGCAGAGCAAACAGGACGGCCACAGCAGGCCCCTTGTTGTCCGCCGATCCGCGCCCGTACAGACGGCCGCCCTCACGGGTCAGCACATAGGGATCGGTCTCCCAACCCTCGCCGGCGGGTACCACGTCCAGATGGCAGAGAATGCCGAGTTCCGGTTCCGTGTCCGGCATAAAATCGGCAGTGCCGACGTAGTTATCATGATTTCTGACCGAAAAACCGGCACCCTCGCACAGATCGAGCATCTTGTGAAGCGCTCTTGCCGGCTCTTTTCCAAACGGAGCATCCGGCTCCGCTTCGGCGCGGACGCTGGGAATCGCTACGAGTTCGGCAAGCGTTTCGATCATCTCGCTCTCGTGGGCTTCGATATATTCGTGGATTCTTTCTTTTGCAGATCGCATAGTATGTCTCCTTAAAAGAGGGCAGGTATCGCCTGCCCTTATTTTTTATTGATCAATGGGAGTCCCATCAGGACGGAACAAAGGCAGATATTCCAAATACTGAATATCCGTTCTGTCCTTGGCATCGCCCTCGGCAAGGATCGCCGTTTTCCCGACGATATTGCCGCCTGCCGCCGTGACGAGTTCTTCCAGCGCGCGCAGGCTCTCGCCGGTGCTGATGACGTCGTCTACGATGACGACACGCTTGCCACGCATGGCCTCGGCATCGGCACCGTCCAGATACAGCGTCTGGGTCTTGGCGGTCGTGATGGAATTCACCTGCACGGAAAAGACGTTCTGCATATACAGTTTCGCACCTTTTCTCGCCAGAATATACTTGTTTTCCCCGTTCTGACGGGCCATTTCATAGAGTAGCGGAATGCCCTTGCTCTCCGCCGTGATCATGATGTCGTGCTCCGGAATCTTTTTGAGCAATTCTGTGGCACAGGCCTTTGTCAACTCCACGTCACCGAAGATCACAAACGCGCCGATATACAGATCGTCCGTCAGTTTGCAAAGCGGCAGATGGCGTTCCAGCCCGGCGATTGTCATGGTATAATCCATATTACCCTCCCGAAAAGAAAAATTACGACACTATCTTACAATAAAAAGAAAAACTTGTCAACGAAACTGCGGAAAAAGTTTTATTTTTTCATGGAGACTTGCGTTTCGCCGTTTTTTTCGGCCTCTTTTTGAAGAAGAGCCTGTTTACGGGGCGCGATCGGCTTTTCGGTAATCTCTCCGGCACGGTCGAGCGCGATCTTGGTAAAGAGCGGTCCGAACAGTTCATAGATCAGCACGGCAAACAGGGCGATATTACGGATGATCAGCCCCGATTCGCCGAGCGACATGGCCGTAAGCGACATCCCGAGTGCCACGCCGGCCTGCGGAAGCAGCGTAATGCCGAGATACTTCTGTACCGTCGGCTCACATTTCATCATGCGGGACGAGAGATTGGCCCCGAAGATTTTGCCAATCGAACGCACCAGAATAAAGACCACACCGCAAAGAACGATTTGCCAACGGCTGAACACGTTGAGTTCCAGTCCCGCACCGCTGATGACGAAGAACAGCACCATCAGCGGAGCCGTCCACCGATCCACGCGATCCATGAGTTCTTCGGAGAAATCACAGAGATTACAGAAAATCGTACCGAGCATCATGCAGACAAGCAGAGAGGAAAACCCGATTTCGGCTTTTCCCACGGGGATTTCCAATTTAGAAAGAGCCACGGCAAGGAAGACGTAACAAACGGAAATGCTGAGTCGTTTACTGCGCGAATGGAAAAACCGCTCTGTCAGGTGGAACAGAAGACCGACCGCCGCGCCGAGGACGAGAGAACACACGACTTCCAGCAGCGGGTTGACCAGCACGGAGACGAGATCGACCGTCCCGTGTTCCAAGGCCTTGGCGATCCCGAACGAGACCGCAAACACCATCAGTCCGACGACGTCGTCGAGAGCCACGACCGGGAGCAGCATCCGGGTGACGGGACCCTCGGCCTTATACTGCTTGACGACCATCAGCGTGGCCGCAGGAGCCGTCGCGGTCGCCACGGCGCCGAGGGTAATGGCGCAGGAGAGCGGCAGGATGTCCGGCATCAGAAAATGCATGGCTATGAGAGCGACGTCCACCAGAGCGGTGGCGGTAAGCGCCTGAAAAACGGCGATCACGGTCGCCTGTTTTCCGATTTTTTTGAGCGCGTCGAGACGAAATTCATTTCCCATGGAAAACGCGATAAAGCCCAGCGCGACGTCGGAGATGATCGTATAACTTTTGACGTCTTCGGCCGACAGAAAGCCGAGCCCCGGAATCCCGAGTCTGCCGAGAACGTAAGGCCCGATCAGAACGCCGGCCACCAGATACGCCGTAACGGCGGGAAGGTTCCAGAGTTTGGTCAGACGAGACATCACAAGCCCTACAAGGAGGGCTATGGAGAGCGCAAGAAGAGTTTGCATAACAGTGCCTTTCGATCGGCGGCATCGCCGCCTTATGTTTTATAGGATCAAATTCATTGAAATTGTTAAATTTCGCGGAATGCTTTTGCAGAAGCATCTGTTCAGAAGCCATTATATGCAAAAGCCGGGTATTTGTCAAGCGGACAAAAAGGCAGAGCGAAACACGCTCGGTGTTCCGCCCTGCCCGAAAAAGGAGAACTGTTACAAATAAGTCAGGTTGCGTTGGGATCAAATTCCTCGAACGTCAGTTTCATCGTCACTTCCGTGCAGTTCTGAATATACACGTAAGGCGAGGATGACGGCTGATTCTGCCGGAGAACGGTAACGTCTACCGTGTCCCCGATCGAATAGGCGGAAAGAAGCGTCGCGATATTGGAAGAGGTGACTTCTTTTCCGTTGATCTTATACAGAATATCCCCGGTCTGAATCCCGGCCTTTTCGGCATTCCCGCCTTTCGTCACGGAATAGACGCAGATGGCCACCGTATAATCGGAGAAGAAACTGTATCCGGCGTTTCCGTCGATCAGATAGACGGAATTGAAGGTCAGCCCCAACCGCGCTCTGCCACGGACGTATCCGTAATTGCGCAGATCGTTGAGCGTCTCCACCACCGTGTCGATCGGGATGGCAAAGCCGAAGCCCTCCACACTGCTGTCGACCAGTTTGGCGTTGACGATGCCGACCAGTTCGCCCTTCACATTGAAGAGCCCTCCGCCGGAGTTACCGGCATTGATCGGAGCCGTCGTCTGGATGAGATTCATCGACGATCCGTCCACCGCGATCTTGCGGGACAAAGCGCTGATCTTGCCGTCCGTAAAGGAAAGCCCCATGCTCAGCGGGTTCCCGATGGCCGCCACGTAATTGGCGACTTGCAATGTCGCGGAAGAGCCGACAACGGCCGGTTTCAGCCCTTTCGCGTCGATTTTCAAGAGCGCCACGTCCGCATCCGCGTCGCCGAGGACATACTTTGCCTCATATTCTTCGCCGCGATTCGTCGTCACGGTGATGTTGGTGCATTCGGGGTTGGCCACGTGATAATTGGTGATGATATACCCATCGGAACTGTAAATCACGCCCGATCCGGCACCGGCCGACGGCTGTTCAAACCGCTGACCGCCATAGGTATAGGTGGTCACGGTGATGACGTTGATGATGACGACGGAATCCATGCATTTTTCCGCAATATCCTCCGGGGAGAGCGCCTTGCCGCTCCCGTCGCCCGTCGGCACGATCAGCGGTGCTTTTTCCGTTGAGGAAGCGGCGGTATCTGCTGTTGATTCCGCCGGAATGCCGGAAGTCATCACCGAGTCTTCTGCAGACAACGTCGTCCCATGTTCCGAATGATCCGGGGCAAACTGTCCCGTGAACAACGCGCCGGCGAAAACGCCGGACAAGATCGAAACGACAAGGCAAAGCGCGACAATGGCGGCTACGGCTCCGCCGGAGATCCGCCCGCTCTTCTTTCTGGCTTTTTTCATCTGCGTTTCCTTGTACAGAGTCTCGAACGCGTAGACCGGCCGTTCCTCTTTTTTCTCCTCACAAGGTTCCGCTTCCGTATTCTCTTTTACGGTAAAATCGGCTTCGAGGGTGTCCTTTTTTTCTTCGGGACGCGGCTCGTTTTCCGGATTTTCCGTCGGATTTTCCCAATTTTGCATCTGGTTTTCCTCCCAATCCTCTCGGTTTGTGCCTCTATCATACCACCTATTTTTTACGATTTGATGAACAACATACCTTTCCTTTGTAAATAAGTGAAAAAAATCGACGAAAAACGTGATTTTTCTCCCGGCACAACTTTCCGAAAGAGGTTGACAAACCCAAAGCCGATGTATTATAATTACTATGTATTATTATAATGAATGAGTATGCACTCGGAAAGGTTCGGTACTCTATGATCAGAAGCATGACCGCTTACGGGCGTGCCAAAAAACAACTCGGCGGACGCGATATTCTCGT
>JAGHUY010000361.1 GCA_018064545.1 Candidatus Apopatosoma intestinale
GTATTTATTATATTTGCGACAAAAAATAATGTCAATAGTTATTTTCTACAAAATTACCCTTTTCTTTTCTCGCCTCTCTGAAAAAAGCCGAAAAAGAATTGAAAAAGGATTCCCATTTATGCTATACTGATAAAAATGGAAAAGAAAGGTTGCTTCCCTTATGCGCTTGTTTATCGATTCGGCAGACACCGAAAAAACCCGTATCGTTCTGAATCATTATCCGTGTGACGGTGTAACCACCAACCCCACCATTCTGGCAAGAGAGACGGTCTCACCCGGCCCGACGCTCACGGCGATTCGCGGACTCATCGGGAACCGTCTGCTTTTCGTCCAGGCCGTTTCTCACGACAGTGAAGAAATCTGCCGGGAGGCCGAGACGGCAA
The DNA here is from genome assembly GCA_018064545.1 of Candidatus Apopatosoma intestinale. Lineage (GTDB taxonomy): Bacteria > Bacillota > Clostridia > Oscillospirales > CAG-272 > Apopatosoma > Apopatosoma intestinale. The sequence continues at coordinate 384 of JAGHUY010000361.1, forward strand.
GGGAGAAACTGGGAGAGCCGCTGTCCGTCAAGATTCCTGCCGGAACGCCGGAGGCTTATCGCGCCATGAATATTCTGGCCGAAAAAGGGTTTTCCGTCACGGGTACAGCCGTCTATACACCGGAGCAGGCGCTTCTTTGTGCACAAACGGGAGCGGATTTTGTTGCCCCGTATATCAGTCACATCGATAATATGTGTGTGGATTCTTATAACGTGGTGCGGGAAATGGCCGAACTTCTCGGGAAAAGCGGAAAGAAAACCGAGATTCTGGCGGCGAGTTTCCGTACCGTGGAGCAGGTACACCGCGCCATGCTGGCCGGTGCAAGTGCGGTAACGGTCACGCCGGAAATGTTCGATCTTCTGGCCAAATCCGCCGGGACCAACGCGGAAATGGCTTCTTTTGATAAAAACTGGCAGAACAAATTTCAAAAAAGGAACCTTTGCCATATTTGGTCATAGAATAAAAAGCAGAATGTGAATCTGAAACCCGGAAAAACTACGAATAGGATGACATTAAAGAGCACGGACACGGTTTCGTGCTTTTTTTATTTCTTAAAAAGCGGCCCGATAGCGAGAATAACGGATTGCTTTTCAGCCTCATCTTGTTTATGCCGGTACTTGGGTTGACAGATAAAAAAGCGGGAGATATAATAAATAGGAAGAAAGGGGGTGAAACTATGAAAACAACGTGGAAAACGAATCATCTGTTTGACTTGTCACACAGCATCGTGGGTGCCTATCTCTCCGAAAAGGAGTTCCCTTGGCAGATTTTACCGGAAATCGGAGCACTTGTTTTGAGACTGGGTGAAAAACTGCCGCCGGAGCGGTTTGATCAGCCGTCAGAAAACGTCTGGATCGCCAAAACTGCCAAAATCAGCGAAAAGGCGACGATCCTGCCGCCCTGCATCATCGGAGAGAATACGGAAGTTCGTCCGGGTGCTTTTTTGCGCGGCAATGTGATCGTGGGAGAAAAGTGCGTAGTCGGCAATTCTTCCGAGCTGAAAAACTGCATTCTGTTCGACTGCGTACAGGTTCCGCACTACAACTATGTGGGGGACAGCATTCTCGGCTTTCATGCCCACATGGGCGCAGGCGCCATTACGTCCAACGTCAAAGGTGACAAAAGTCCCGTCTGCATTCACGGCGACGGAAAAACCGAAGAGACCGGCTTGAAAAAATGCGGCGCTTTTTTGGGTGACTACGCCGAAATCGGCTGTCAGACGGTACTGAATCCGGGGACGGTGATCGGACGGCATACGACGGTTTATCCGCTTTGCTCCGTCAGAGGAACCGTGCCGGAAGAGTGTATTTACAAAGCCGAGGGCAACATTGTGACAAAAATCAAAGAATGAAAGGAAGCGAAGAAAATGGGCAGACTATTTGGAACAGACGGTGTGCGCGGAGTGGCCAATTCGGAATTGACCCCTGAGACGGCGCTTGCCATCGGGCGTGCGGCGGCGACGGTATTAACGGACGGCTGTCGGAGACGCCCTGTTTTTGTTGTCGGTTGTGACACACGAATCTCATCCGATATGCTGGCGGGCGCGCTTTCGGCGGGACTTTGCTCCGTCGGCGCGGATGTGATCTTCCTCGGAACGATCTCCACTCCCGCCGTTGCTTATCTGATCGGTTTATACAAGGCGGATGCCGGAATCATGATTTCCGCTTCTCACAATCCGAGCGAGTTCAACGGCATCAAGGTTTTCGGCGGCAACGGGCACAAACTCCCCGACGAGTTGGAGGAAAGAATCGAATCTCTGATTCTGGACGGCAAGGCGGATTATCCGGCACCGGTCGGTGACGGGGTCGGAAAGATCACGTTTGCGAGTGAGGCAGCGACGGATTATATAGCACATCTGAAAAGCACGGTACTCTATGCTCCCTCGGAGATGCGCGTAGCCGTGGACTGCGCCAACGGCAGTGCCTCGGTCACAGCGAAAAGACTCTTTGCCGATCTGGGCGTTCAGGCGGATATTCTTTTTGATCACCCCAACGGTACCAACATCAACGAATCCTGCGGTTCTACCCACATGGAGGCGCTGTCCGCCTACGTGACGGAGCATAAACTGGACTGCGGCATTGCTTTTGACGGGGATGCAGATCGTTGTCTGTTTGTCGATGAAAACGGCAATCTGACAGACGGAGATATGTTGATGGCCATTTGCTCTCTCGATCTGAAAGAACGCGGAAGACTGAACCGGAATACCGTGGTCGGTACGGTGATGACAAATTTCGGCTTCGGAAAATTCTGTGAAGAAAACGGTCTTCGGTTTGCGTCGACCAAGGTGGGCGACCGCTTTGTATTGGAGGAAATGCTTTTGGAGGATTACTCATTCGGCGGGGAACAGTCCGGACATATCATTTTCCGTGATTTTGCCACCACGGGGGACGGCCAGTTGACGGCGGTACAGGTGCTTTCCCTGATGAAACGGAAGGGCAAGAAACTTTCGGAACTCTCTGGGGTGATGACACGGTATCCGCAGGTTACGCTGAACATCCGGACGACGGCGGACGGAAAAATACGGTTCTATACCGATGGCGAGATCACCAAGGCCATTGAATCCGCCAAAGAGCAACTGGATTCTCACGGGCGCATTCTGGTTCGTCCATCCGGTACGGAACCTCTTATACGCGTCATGGTGGAGAGCATGGATACGGAAGAAATGCAGACGGTGGCCGATCGCGTGGCCGCAGTGATCCGGGATCGGGTCGGACAATAAAAGCGCCAGAGCAGACCTATCTGCTTAACGAGGTGGGAAATCATCGAAACATTCGGCGGGTGTTTCCCCGGCAGAACAAACTGTCGTCAGGCGTCCCACAAATATGCGGGCGACCGCAAAACAAAACGGACGCTGAAAATGGAATACAGGAAAGGAAATGGGCTACCATTTTTTAATCATATTATGTGTGGAATTATCGGATACACCGGGGCGGAAGCGGCCGCCCCGAAATTGCTTACCGGTCTGCGCACGCTGGAATACCGCGGTTACGATTCGGCGGGGATTGCGCTTTCCGATGAACCGATCCTGACGGTCAAGGCAAAGGGACGGATCGACTTGCTGGAAACCAAAGTAAAGGAACAGGGAAGTTTGCCGCAGACCTGCGGCATCGGTCATACACGCTGGGCCACGCACGGTGCGCCTTCGGATGTCAATTCGCATCCGCACCGAACGGCTCATCTTTGCCTCGTACACAACGGGATCATTGAAAATTATGCGGAACTGGGGGAAGAATTGAAGCACGACGGCTATTCTTTTGCCTCCGAAACGGATACCGAAATCGCGGCGTGTCTGATTGACCGGTTTTATCGGGAGAGCGGAGAGCCGGTTTCGGCCATTGCGGCGGCCTGTAAAAGGCTGCGCGGCTCCTATGCTTTCGGTATTTTGTTTGAGGATCGGAAAAATGTACTTTATGCCGTCCGTAAAGACAGCCCCTTGATCGCAGTCCATACGGGGCAGGAGGGGGTCATTGCCTCTGATATTCCTGCCGTCCTTGCCTATTCTCATACCTACTACCGTTTGGAGGAGGGCGTGATTGCGGAACTCTCCCGCGAGACGATCCGTTTTTGGTCTCCAGACGGCAGGGAGGTCACACAGCAGAGCGAGACGGTGGACTGGAACGTGGAGCAGGCTCAAAAAGGCGGCTTTCCTTATTTTATGATCAAGGAAATCCATGAAGAGCCGACTGTGCTCAGAAAAACCGTGGAGGCTCGCCTCTCGGCGGAAGGACTTCCGTTCTTCGGCGTCAAGCGGATTGACGAAATTGCCCGTGGCGATTTTGACAGTATTCAGATCGTGGGATGTGGCTCGGCTATGCACATTGGACTCGTCGGGAGAACGCTGATTGAAGATTTAGCACGAATCCCCGTTTCGGTGGAAATTGCCAGCGAGTTTCGCTACCGCGACCCGATTGTGGGTAAACGGGACATTGTGATTCTGATTTCCCAATCCGGGGAAACGGCGGATACCGTGGCGGCGCTCCGTCATGCCAAAGAAAAAGGGGCATTTACGCTGGCCATCGTCAACGTGATCGGATCGACGGTCGCCCGTGAGGCCGACGGTGTGATCTATACCTGGGCAGGACCGGAAATCGCCGTGGCCACTACCAAAGCATACAGCGTTCAGGGAGCGATCCTGTATCTGCTGGCCATCAAGTTGGCGATCGCCAATCACCGTATCTCTGAAAAGGAGGCGAAAACACTTTGTTTCTCGCTTCTCCGCGAGATACCGGATGCCGTTCAGAGGATTCTGAACGGAAAAGAGAAAATCGCCGAGACGGCACGGTTGATTCAAAACGCGGAGCACGTCTTCTTCATCGGCAGAAAAGCGGACTGGGATATCTGCGTGGAGGGCTCTTTAAAGCTGAAAGAAATCTCCTATATTCACAGTGAGGCCTATGCCACGGGCGAACTCAAACACGGGACGATCTCCCTCGTCACCGACGGAACGCCGGTCATCGCGCTGATGACACAGGAGGACGTCTGCGAGAAAACCGTTTCCGGGATTCGTGAGGTCAAGGCGAGAGGTGCTTTCGTTGTCTCTGTGTGTCGGGAATCGCTGGCAAAGAAATATGAAATCCCCTGCGACGCCTGCCTGACTGTTCCCGATACGGAGGAATTGTTTTCTCCGCTCGTCGCGATCACGGCTTTGCAACTCCTTGCCTATTACGTGTCCGAAGGGAAGGGCATCGATGTCGATAAGCCGAGAAACCTTGCCAAATCGGTGACGGTGGAGTGAGAAAAAATCGTCCCTCGCCGATGGCGGGGGACGATAGGAACTATCCCGACAAACTGGGATTTATCGCTCTGATTGTCAAACGACATATATTTCAATATAGCTTACTGTTTTCTTTGGGTCAACATCTGTCACACCATAGAAGGAACCTTTATACCAAAG
>JAGHUY010000153.1 GCA_018064545.1 Candidatus Apopatosoma intestinale
TGTTCCCGTGCCATCATCTGATGCTTTTTGTTGTGAGGCGGTCCGGCGGAATCGACGATCAGCACTTCCGTGCCGCGTTTTCCGCCCGCCCCTAGGGCGTCAAACACGACGGCGGCCGGGTCGGCCCCCTCGCTCTGATGGATCAGATCCACCCCGACGCGATCCGCCCAGACGGCGAGTTGATCGATCGCCGCCGCCCGGAACGTATCCGCGGCACAGAGAAGCACGTTTTTGCCCTGCTCTTTCAGAACGTGGGCGATCTTGGCAATCGACGTCGTCTTGCCCACACCGTTGACACCGATGACGAGCAAAACCGTCAGCCTGCCGTCTTCCAGCCGGATGGGTTCCCCGTCCCCGATCCCGTCGCGAAGCATCATAAACAGTCTGTCGCGCACAGCCTGCGGATCGGTCAAATGCTCGGCACGAATGGCCTCCCGGAGTTTGTCCAGAATCTCTTCCGTCGTCTCCACGCCGATGTCGGCGGTGATCAGAATCTCTTCCAGTTCATCGAGCAAATCCTCGTCCACGCGGACGAAGGAACTGAACAGATCGTTGATCCGCGCAATAAAAGAGGTGCGCGTTTTCGAGAGTCCCTCTTTCAGTTTTTCCAAAAATCCCATGGTTTTTCCTCTTGTTTTCTCTCAGTTTATTCCCAGCTCTTGCCGATTCTCTGCTCAATTTCGGACACGTCCACCGACAGAATGTCCGAAATACCCTTTTCGTGCATCGTGACGCCGTAGAGCCGTTCCGCCACCTCCATCGTCCCGCGGCGGTGCGTGATCAGAACGAACTGCGTCTTATCGGAATAATTCTTCACGTAATCGGCGAACTTGTCCACGTTGACTTCGTCCAGAGCCGCCTCGATCTCGTCCATGATACAGAATGGGGAGGGATTGACTTTGAGGATCGCGAAATACAGCGCGATCGCGACGAAAGCCTGTTCCCCGCCGGAGAGCAGCGACAGACTCTTGATGACCTTGCCCGGAGGCGCCACGTTGATTTCGATGCCGCTTTCCAGTACGTTGTCGGGTTCGCTCAGTTTCACTTCCGCGTGACCGCCCCCGAAGAGTTCGGAGAACACTTTGCCGAAATGATCGTTGACGCGTTCCATCGTCGACACGAAGTCCACGCACATCCGCTGTTCCAGTTCGCTGATATTTTTTAAGAGCGACTCGCGCGAGCGGTGCAGGTCCTCGATCTGCTCGTGCATCTGGCCGTAGCGTTCGCTTACCTCCCGGTATTCCTCGATGGCGCCGACGTTGACGTTGCCGAGGTTCTTTATGCTGTTTTTCAGTTTATTCTGCTCGGTGACCGCCGCCGGTCTCGTAGCCCCCGTGATCGGCTCCGCACAGAGTTTCTGTGCCTCCGAATAGGAGAGTTCATAGTCATCCCACAGGAATGTGAGCAGTTCGTCCGCCTTGCCGGACACGCTATCCAGTTCACTTTCCAGTTTGGCGTGCTCGCGAACCAAAATTTCCTTGGTCGCGCTCGTCTCCTTTTCCGCGGCACGCAGAGAATGTAATTCTTTCTCCGTCTCCATGCCGGACAGCGAGAGCGCGTTCCGTTTTTCCTCCCGCTCGGCGATCCAGACGGCAAGCGCACCGGCTTCGTCTTTCAGCAAAGCCATGCGTTCTTCGTTCTTCCGGATTTTTTCCGCGGAGGTCGCGATCGTCTCTTCCAGTGCCGCGACAGACGCCCGGAGCACGTTCACTTTATCGTCCACCGCCCGCATGACCGAAGACAACAGGTCGATGTTCGTACCTTCTTTTGCCAGTTCGATCATCAGATCGGAACGCCGGTCGGCAAGTTCATCCAGTTTTTCACGGAGTTCTTCGCGCTGAGTTTTCAATTCCGTCTCTTTCAGATCGAGGAGCATGGATTCCATGGAATACTGCCCCTGTTCCCGTTCCAGCG
>JAGHUY010000050.1 GCA_018064545.1 Candidatus Apopatosoma intestinale
GCCGTAGTTTTAAAATAAAAGGAGAGTTTTTATGTCTTCACTTCGAAAAAAAGCCGGGATTCTCAATCTGATCAGTGCCGGATTGACTTTTCTATACGTGATTGGCTTTTTCTTCTCCCTCGAACATATCTGGGACGGGCAGGAAGCCGACGGTTTTGGCGAAGGAATCGGGCTTGCTGTCGCCATCGCGGTCTTGATTATCATCTTACTTTTCACATTAGGACTTGTCGCCGCGCTATGCACGGTGTGGCAAACCGTTCTCGGCGTTCTTCTTCTCGCATCGAAAAGTGCGTTCCCAAAGTCGTGGATGAGCATAGTCTCCGCCGTTCTGTTCGCTGTCTGCGTCCCTGCCTATTGCTTTGACGCAATCCTGATACTGGATACCAGCGTGTACGCGCCGATCGGCATCGTCCTTGCCGCTTGGCTGATCGTTCTGCTCGTCGGCTATCTGATCTCGCTGATCACGGTGATCAAGGCGAAAAAAGAGTTGGGGCGAAAAGATTAAACAGAAAAACGCCTGCAAATGCAGGCGCTTTTTAATATTTGCGGAAACTTTCAAGCCGATGAAAAACGGAATAATTCGCATCGTGGAAGTTATGCGGCTCTCCCCACGCGGTACGGCAGAGCCACAGAAGATCGTCTCCCTCGATCAGAAAATCCACGTACTGGAATCCGATCTTCTTCGGGTCCATGTCGCGGTAATCAAGCAAATCGAGCGCAAGCGTCCACGTTTCGCCGTCGCGGGATTTCATCAGCGACAGCAGATTGCGGTCAAACGCGTGTTCAGATCCCGTGATCCGGCAGATGATCGTGTAATAATTCCCGCTCTTTTCATCGTAGCGGATCGTGAATTTGCTGTGATTGCCGGGCAGGTCGATCGCGTGGTCGTATTGTAGCGGCGCTTCCGGATCGTCGGTCTGCACGCGGTAGGCAAGCACCTTGCCGTATTTCGGCGTACATTTACTCATATCGTAGCGCATGATATTATAGAGGCTTCCGTCCGGCAGAACGGCAAGCGTCCCCTCGATGTTGCCGCTGCTCTTCCCCTCAGCGACACCCGGCAATGTGGGATCGTAGCGCACCGGCTCGGAAAAACGCCAAGAGGACGCGTCCATCGGGTCGGCATCGACCGGGAACGAGGCGACCATAGCGGCATGATAGTGAGCGCCCCAACTGCCCCACTCCATCGTCATCCACCACCGGCCGCCGTAAATCACGGGCGGTTGCGGGTTCTTATGAATACCCGGAACTTTCGGGTGACAGGCACCGCGGAGCAGCACCGTCGGAAGACCGAACGTTTTCCCTCCGTCCTCCGAACAACCGATCAGCAGATCGCCGTACTCGGTCGAACAGGCGATCATATAGAGTTTATCGTGATGAATGAACATCCGTCCCCAAAAGCACGGGAACAGTTCGGACACGTAATGCCACGTTTTTCCGTCGTCGTCCGAGCGGAAGATAAGAGTAAGGTTTTGCGGACGATCCGCCTCAAAAACGTCCATAGAGGCGAGCAGAAAACCGTCCGGATGCCGGATCAGGCACGGACTGCATAGATATTGCCCTGAAAAGCCATATGCCCGGTCGCGCGGATGCAGGTAGTTTACGACCGTCCCCTCAATGGCACAGGGGCGGGCGAGCCGTACTCTGCTCGACTTGTCCCCGGCGGTCGCGACGAACTCGTAGTCCGTTTCCGGGTGCAAACCCTCAACCGTGATCTCATTTTTCTCGGTTTCGATCCAAGAAAACGCCTCGTCTCCCTCCGGGCGATAGCCGACGGAAAACGGTGGTCGTTCTTCCCCGATCCATTCCAGATGCACCGAGGTTTTCCCCGGTACGATCCGGCAGATATACGGATGCCCGACGTCGTGGAACGGCGGTGAATACGGCGTAAAACTCCAACGGTCAACGGCTCTCATTTCCTTTTCCTCCGTTTTTTCTTCATTATAATACACCAAGTGAGCAAAGTCAAGAAAAGCCGGCTTTCGCCGGCTTTTCGTTCATTGATTCTTCTTTTTGTCAGTCGACAGGCGGCAGTTTTCACAGCACCCGTCGCAGGAAGAGCAACCGCATCCGCCCTTTTTCCGCCGTCCGAACAGGAAGCGGCAGGCGAGGACGACGCAGGCGAGCAGTACGGCGATGAGAAGATAATCCCAAACGTTCATCAGAAGAAAAGACCTCCGATCTGATACACGAGAAACGCCGCTACCCACGCGACCGCGCATTGATTGACAACCACAAGCGCAGTTCTCACACCCGAATGCCATTCCCGCTTGACGGTGGCGATAGCCGCCGCGCAGGGGGTATATAAAAGCGTAAAGACGAGGAAACTCACGGCCATCCGTGTTGTACCAAACAGGCTCGAAAGAGCCGAACCGTCAAGCAAAATTTCCATCGTGCTGACGACAGACTCCTTGGCGACCAGTCCCGTGATCAGCGAGGTGGCGCACCGCCAGTCGGCAAATCCGAGCGGACGGAAGACCGGCGCGATCAGCGTTCCGATGCCGGCAAGCAGACTGTCTGCGCTGTTCTCCACGACGTTCAGTCTCGTATCAAAACTCTGCAAGAACCATATGATAATAGTCGCCAAAAAGATGACGGAAAATGCGCGCTCGATAAAGTCTTTGGCTTTTTCCCACAAAAGAAGTGCCACACTTTTGACCGACGGCAACCGATAGTTCGGCAATTCCATAACGAACGGCACGGGTTTTCCGCGGAACGCCGTCGATTTGAGAAGCAACGCGGCGAGAATGCCGACGAGGATGCCAAGCACGTAGAGGGAAATCATTACAAGGGCTTTATGTTTCGGGAAAAATGCCGCGGTGAAGAACGCGTAGATCGGAATTTTCGCCGAACAACTCATATACGGGATGAGTAAGATCGTCATTTTGCGGTCACGGTCGGACGAGACGGTGCGCGTCGCCATGATCGCCGGCACGGAACAGCCGAAACCGATCAACATCGGCACGATACTGCGCCCCGACAAACCGATCTTTCGGAGCAGTTTGTCCATCACGAACGCCACACGCGCCATATAGCCCGTATCTTCCAGAATAGAAAGGAAGAAGAAGAGCGTCACGATGATCGGCAGAAACGCGAGCACCCCGCCGACGCCGGCAAAAATGCCGTCCACGATCAGACTATGTACGACCGGGTTGATGCCATAGGCGGTCAAGCCCTTATCCACAAGATTGGTAAGCGCGTCGATGCCGAGTGCGAGCAGGTCGGAAAGCCGCTGGCCGATCACATCGAACGTCAGCCAGAATGTCAAAAACATGATGCCGAGGAACACGGGAATGGCCGTAAACTTCCCCGTCAGAATCCTGTCCAGCCGCGCGGAGCGCAGATGTTCTCGGCTCTCGTGCGCTTTGACGACGGAAGCGGCAACGACTTTTTCGATATACGCGTAGCGCATATCGGCAAGAGCCGCTTGCCGGTCAAGCCCGGACTCGTTTTCCATCTCGACGATACAGTGTTCGAGCAGTTCTTTTTCGTTTTCGTCCAGTTCCAGTCTTTCGGCAAAATCTTCGTCGCCCTCCATCAGTTTAGCCGTACAGAAACGGGCTGAAATGCCGATATTTTCCGCGTGGTCCTGAATCAGATGCACGACGGCGTGGATGCAACGGTGAACCGGAGAATCCTCCGAGCAGAAGTCAAAGACTTTCGGAAGGGTGCGAGTCTTCGCGACTTCCACCGCCCGGTCGATCAGTTCGGAAACACCGTCGCCCCTGGCGGCGCTGATCGGAACGACCGGAATGCCGAGTGCCTCGCCCATCTTCCTTACGTCAACGGTACCGCCGTTGGCGTGAACCTCGTCCATCATATTGAGCGCGAGCACCGTCGGAATCCGGAGGGTGAGCAGTTGCAACGTCAGATACAGATTGCGTTCAATGTTCGTCGCGTCGACGATATTAATGATGCCGTCCGGCTTTTCTTTTATGATAAAATCGCGCGTGACAATTTCTTCCTGTGTATAGGGACGGAGTGAATAAATGCCCGGGAGGTCGACGACCGAACAGTTTTTCTGCCCTTTGATCTCACCGATCTTCTGATCGACGGTCACGCCGGGGAAGTTGCCGACGTGCTGATTCGAGCCGGTCAGGGCGTTGAAAAGCGTCGTTTTGCCGCAGTTCTGATTGCCTGCCAATGCTAAGATCATACGCTATCCCTCCCTTTCGATTTCGATCCGCACCGCGTCCTCGATCCGGAGCGTCAGTTCGTATCCGCGCACGGTGATCTCAATCGGATCGCCCATCGGCGCCCGCTTTCGCAAAACCACTTTCGTGCGGGGTGTCAACCCCATATCGAGAAGACGGCACCGGAGAGCGTTCTCTCCGCCGACGGACAAGATCGTCCCGCCCTCGCCGATCTTCAATTGATCTAACGTCATGGTTGCCCCACCTCCGATAGTTAGCATATGCTAACTGCTTTCGGATATATACTACCATGGACGTCAAAAAATGTCAAGTGGTTTTTCTTTCTTTTTCGACCGTTTTTCCCTTTTCGGAACCGGAGACGAAAATCACGTGAAAACGCTTGAAAAAGCCGAAAAATTATGGTATTCTTATTATAACAACGAAAGAAGCGAAAGGAGAAGCACCGTGAATTTGCAGGAATCTGGCGAAATGTATTTGGAATCCATTCTCATTCTGCTGAAACAGCGAAAAGACGTCCGCTCCGTGGACGTGGGCGAATATATGGGCTTTTCCAAGCCGAGCGTCAGCCGAGCCGTCGGGCTGCTCCGGAGCGGCGGCTATATCACCGTGGATGAATCCGGCTTTATCGACCTGACGGCCGACGGGCGTGAGGTTGCGGAGAAAATCTACGAGCGACACACGTTTCTGACCGAGTATCTGATCCGGCTCGGCGTCGATCCCGACGTGGCGGCGGAGGACGCGTGCAAAATGGAACACGACATCAGCGATGAATCGTTCCGGGCTATACGGAATCATTTTTCTGACAAATAAAAGAAAAAAGAGGCCGGACGGTCTCTTTTCTTATCGAGGTACTATGAAAGAATCTTTCCCCTTGGGACTTACCAGCGTAACGTTCCGTAAGAAAGCCATCCGCGAAATAGCGGAACTTGCCGCCCGCGCGGGGCTGTCTCTCATCGAATGGGGCGCGGATATCCACGTACAGTCGGGCGACCGTGAGGCCGCGAAAGAAGCCGTGCGGCAGATGGCCGAAAATGGGCT
>JAGHUY010000210.1 GCA_018064545.1 Candidatus Apopatosoma intestinale
ACGGTGGGCGAAGACGCCAAGGCGAAAGTGGCCGCTCTTGCCGAGGGCAAGATCGTTCTTCTGGAAAACACCCGTTTCACGAAGAAAGAAGAAAAGAACGATCCCGACTTTTCGAAGGAACTCGCCGCTTTCGGTGACATTTTCGTCAACGACGCGTTCGGCACGGCTCACCGCGCCCACGCTTCCACTGCCGGTGTCGCCATGTTCGGCGGTCTGCCGGCCGTCTGCGGCTATTTGATCCAGAAAGAGATTACCGTCATGGGTAAGGCTCTTGACGATCCGAAACGTCCGTTCGTCGCCGTTCTCGGCGGTGCCAAGGTCTCCGATAAGATCGGCGTTATCAACAATCTGCTGGAAAAAGTGGATATGCTGATCATCGGCGGCGGCATGGCGTACACGTTCCTCGCCGCTAAGGGCTATTCGGTTGGTACCTCCATCTGCGAGGAGGATAAACTGGACCTCGCGAGAGACCTGATGGCTAAGGCCAAGGAAAAAGGCGTTGCCATGATCTTCCCGGTCGATAACATCATCGGCCGTGAATACGATGAAAACACGGTATTCATGAGAATGTACTCCAACGCCATCCCCGGCGGCTGGATGGGACTGGACATCGGCGACAAGACGCGCGAACTGTTCACCAAGTCCATCATCGGCGCCGGCACGGTCGTATGGAACGGCCCGATGGGCGTTTCCGAATGGAAGAATTTTGAGGGCGGTACCTGCGCGGTGGCCGAGGCCATTGCCGAAAGCGGCGCCATCTCCATTATCGGCGGCGGCGACAGCGCGGCGGCTGTGGAAAAACTCGGCTTTGCCGACAAGATGACCCACATCTCCACCGGCGGCGGTGCTTCTCTCGAATTTCTTGAGGGTTTGGAACTGCCCGGCATTGCCTGCCTGCAGGATAAATAAGTGAGTGGGAGGACTGCATCATGGATAAAGCAAAAAGAAATGCCGTCATCGCCGGCAACTGGAAAATGAATATGACGCCCGCCGAGACCGAGGCGTTTATGAAAGAACTGGCTCCCAAGGTCGCCGACGTAAAGAGCGCGAAGGTCGTCCTGTGCGTTCCGTTCGTTGACATCGCCGCCGCCGTTGCCGCCACCAAGGGCACGAACATCGGCATCGGCGCGGAAAACGTACACATGGAAGAAAAAGGCGCTTATACCGGCGAGATTTCCGGCAAAATGCTGACCGCCTGCGGCGTGCAGTACGTCATTGTCGGCCACAGCGAGCGCCGTCAGTATTTCGGTGAGACGGACGGCACCGTCAACGCGAGAGCCAAAGCGGCGCTGGCAAACGGTCTGACCGCCATCATCTGCGTCGGGGAGACGCTGACCGAGCGTGAGCAGGGCGTGACCTTTGAAACCGTTTCGAGACAGACGAAAATCGCGCTTCTCGGCGTGGAAAAAGAGCAAATGAAGAACGTCATCATCGCTTACGAGCCGGTTTGGGCCATCGGCACCGGACGCACGGCTACCGCCGAACAGGCCGAGGAGGTCTGCGCGGCGATCCGCGGTGTGATCGCTTCCGTTTACGACACCGAGACCGCAGAGGCCACCACCATCCAGTACGGCGGCAGTATGAACGCCAAGAACGCGGCGGAACTGCTGGCGCAGAAGGACATCGACGGCGGTCTGATCGGCGGGGCTTCCCTGAAACCCGATGATTTCACCGTCATCGTGAAAGCCGCTGACTAAATTCTGAATCATGAAATAGCCACCTTTCCGTAAGGTGGCTTTTTTATTGCCAATCCGGCTACCGCCAACCCGTTTTTCGGGGTTCCGGGGGGGGACGAGCCCGAACGCTGCCAGACGGCAGATGCAGAGAGGGCGAGGAGTGGCAGTCACTTAACGAGAGGGACGGACCTCATCCACCACCTACGGTGGTCCCCCTTCCCCGAGAGGGGAAGGCAGAGCGCCGCCAAGCGAAGATCGAGTTTTAGTGACAACAGGACATTTTCCGCAAAAAAGCACCGCCGGATCGCCGCTTGCAAGCGGCGAAATCTCTTTCCGCCTCCCCTGCTAAAAAACGATTGCATTTTTTGCCGAGGTTCGGTATAATGAAAGTGGTATTAGATTTATCCGTGAAAGGGGAAACTTTATGAACAGAATCGTTGTGATCACCGGCGCGACGAGCGGCTATGGGCTCGCGACCGCCCGGAAATTTGCCGCCGCGGGCGATACCGTCATCGCGGTGTCGCGGAATGCCGAAAAAGTGGCCGCCGCCGTGCGCGAAAACGGCTTTGCGGACGGCTACGTGCTGGACGTGACCGACTATGCCGGTTGGGTGGCATTCAAAGAATGGGTACTTTCCCGGTACGGACGGGTGGACGTGCTCGTCAACAACGCCGGCGGCGGGGTGCGGATTTCCGCCATCGAGACGTTTGACGGGGAGACCGTCGATCAGACGATCGCGCTCAACTTAAACAGCGTGATCTACGGCTGTTCCGTCTTTGCGGACGTGTTCAAAAAACAGAAGAGCGGCACGGTCGTCAATATCTCTTCCGTCTGCGCCCGCCACTGTTGGAGCAGTTGGTCGGTCTATGCCGCCGCCAAGGCAGGGGTACTGAACTTCACGAAGAGCCTGTACGTCGAACTGCGCCCCTACGGGGCCCGCGCGACCTGCGTGATCCCGGCCGCCGCCTCCACCGGCTTCCAGAAGAGCGCGGGGATCGGCGAGGTCAGCCAGTCGCTCTCGACGGAGGACATCGCGTCTGCCGTTCTGTTTGCGGCGGATATGCCGGCCGGTGCCGTCGTCGAAGATATGACGGTCTGGGGCCTCTCGCAGGAAATGGACCCCATTTAAAACAGGAAAACCGAACGACCCGAACGGAAAGGGTGTGACCATGAAAGAGATTCATACAAGCGTCGCCATTCTCGGCGCCGGTTCCGCCGGTTTTGCGGCGGCGGTTACGCTGGCGTCGGCCGGGGTGTCCGTCGTGCTTGCCGATCATAATCCCGGCCCCGGCGGCACGTCGGTTTTTGCCGGCGTCAACTGTTGGGAGCCCGGCGTCTGCACGGGAACCGTTCACCGTCTTCTCGCCGACCGGCTGTCCCGGATTCCCGGGGCTTCGGCCGTCTGCCGGACGGTGCCGAACGGGGAACTACTGTTCCCCGGCAGTGGGATCATGGATTTTTCCCGCTTCCCGTGGGGACTTTCCGTGCCCGATCCTGCGGCGACATACGAGGATACGCTGTTCCGCTGTCGCTCGCTCTGCGGGGGAGATTCCTCTCTGTGGCGGCGGTTCCAGTTTGAACCGGGTGCCATGCAATCCGTGATGCGCGACCTGCTCCGGCTTCCGTCCCTGACCTTTTTGCCGGAGACCGGATTTGCCGGTTGCCGGACGGACGGACGCCGCGTGACGGG
>JAGHUY010000206.1 GCA_018064545.1 Candidatus Apopatosoma intestinale
ACACGAATATCATGGCCGAATACGTGGGCAAACAACTGTCCGGTGCGACCGGCTATATGATCGCCAAGAGTAAAGCCGTCAATTATACGACCTGCATGAATTCGTTGATCTCCCGCTATGAGAATGAGTTCGTCTCTGTCGGATATTCCAAGGAGGAAATCCGCAGTATGAACCCGGAAGATGTGGAAGACATTCTGTACGGAATCCTTCAAGACAAATATGTGGCGCAGTTCGCCAAGTTGGAAGACATCCTCAAAGAATCTTGCGCTTCGTATGTGACATCGCTGGAAACGGCTTCTGACGTTATCTCCGTCTGCGAGACCGCTTCCCGCGAACTCGCTGAGGATTGGTTCTATTCCTCCGTTGTCAAGAGTTTGGCAAGAGAAGTCAAGACTTTGCTCAGCAAAGACGCCGAGGCATAAATGGGGCTGCTAAAAAAGCCCAGACCGAAAAACGAAAAAGACGAAATAGGGGTTGCGAAAGCAACCCCTTATTCATCGGTAGGAAATCCTTGCGGATTTCGTTTCTATATTAATCGTTTTTCTATCGTCGTTTTCGCCCTCTCACAGTACCCTCGTACAGCTTCGGGGCGAAAAACGGCGATTCTGACCATTTTTATCTAGCCCCGGCTGCTAAAAAAGTCCAGACCGAAAAACGAAAAAGACGAAATAGGGGTTGCGGAAGCAACCCCTTTTTTACCCGTATCAAAATAGGGCTGTAAAAAACTTTGGCTTTTTACAGCCCATATTTTTAGAATTTCATTTTTTCTTCGAGATAGGAGCGAAGTTCGGAAATCGGAATCCGTACTTGCTCCATCGTGTCGCGGTCACGGACGGTGACGCAGTGATCGGCCGGAATATTCTCGTCGCCGACGGTCTGGAAGTCGACCGTGATGCAGAACGGAGAGCCGATCTCATCTTCACGGCGATACCGCTTGCCGATAGAACCCGCTTCGTCGTAATCGACGGGGAAGTAAGCCGCCAGTTCATCGCGGATGGCCAAAGCCGGTTCGGCAAGTTTCTTCGACAGAGGAAGAACGGCCGCTTTGATCGGTGCGATGGCGGGATGGAAATGCATGACGGTGCGGACGTCGCCCTCGGCGATCTCCTCTTCGTCATATGCCTCACAGAGAAGAGCCAGCACACTGCGTTCTACGCCGAGAGACGGTTCCACCACGTACGGAATATAGCGTTCATTCGTCTCCGGGTCGAAATACGTCAGATCTTTGCCGGATACCGTCTGATGCTGTGTCAGATCGTAGTCGGTGCGGTCTGCCACGCCCCAAAGTTCGCCCCATCCGAACGGGAAGAGGTATTCAAAGTCGGTTGTCGCTTTGGAATAGAAGCAGAGTTCCTCGGGATCGTGATCGCGAAGACGAAGATTTTCTTCTTTCAGACCGATGGAGAGGAGCCAGTTGTGGCAGAACGAACGCCAGTACTGGAACCATTCGAGGTCGGTGCCGGGCTTGCAGAAGAATTCCAGTTCCATCTGCTCAAATTCACGGACGCGGAAAATGAAGTTGCCGGGTGTGATCTCATTCCGGAACGATTTGCCGATCTGACCGATGCCGAACGGTACTTTCCGACGCGTAGTACGCTGAACATTGACAAAGTTCGTAAAGATGCCCTGCGCGGTCTCCGGACGAAGATACACAGTATTCTTCGCGTCCTCAGTGACGCCCTGGAATGTTTTGAACATCAGATTAAACTGACGGATGTCCGTAAAGTTGTGCTTGCCGCAGGTCGGGCAGGGAATGTTGTGCTCCTCGATAAAGGATTTCATTTCACTCTGAGAGAAAGCGTCGATCGGTTTGTCCAGTGTAAAGCCTTTTTCCGCGCACCAGTCTTCGATCAGCTTGTCGGCGCGGAAACGCTCGTGACACTCACGGCAGTCCATCAGGGGGTCGGAGAATCCGGCCAAATGGCCGCTGGCGACCCAAGTCTGCGGGTTCATCAGAATGGCGGCATCCAATCCGACGTTATACCGGTTTTCCTGAACGAATTTTTTCCACCATGCCTTTTTGACGTTGTTTTTCAGTTCCACGCCGAGAGGACCGTAGTCCCACGTGTTGGCAAGGCCGCCGTAAATCTCGGAGCCGGGGAAAACAAAGCCGCGGTTTTTGCAGAGAGCGACGACTTTATCCATTGTTTTTTCCGTGTTTTTCATCTCTTAATCCTTCTTTTCTTTATTGTTTTGGACTTTTTGCCTGTCCATAAAATCCTGTAATATGATCTGAGCCGCCAAAGAATCGACCACATCGCGGTGGTTCTTTGTTTTTAAACCGGACTCCCGGAGATACTTATGCGCCAAAACGGTCGTACACCGTTCGTCGTACAGCTCAACGGGTATTGTCGTCCGTTCGGAGATCATCGCGCCGAGAGCCATGGCCGACTGCGCCTTTTCTCCGCAACTTCCGTCCATGTTGACGGGTTTTCCGATGACGATGAGGGAAACCCCGAGTTCCTCGGCCTTTTTGACAATCTCATCGGCCGCTCTTTCCGGAACGTAACTTTTGATATTTCCGATCCCGTGGGCGTACATTCCGAGTTCATCGGAGCAGGCCAGCCCCGTCCGGGCCATACCGTAATCGACACCGAGTATTTTCTTCTCCATCGTCGGTTTACAGGCAGTTGTGGTTCAGATCAATGCGATTGTCTGCGATATATTTGTCGATTTCCGCTTTGTTCGGAATGTATTCCAGCGTTCCGTAACGGGAACGGGCCATCAGCGTGACGATCTGAGCGTAGCGGGCGGCACGGGCCGGATTGCGGCTCTTGACAAACATATACGTGAATGCGCCGACGAAGATCGGAGTGTGCATTTCCGCTTGATCCATGGCGTTTTTCAGCGATACGGGCGCTTCGGCAAACTCGTAATTGGTGCCGTCATAGACAAACGAGGTCCCCAATTTATTGATGATATAGAATTTCGATTTTATTTTGGATGAAAGAGCTACGATGGCGCGGACGGATTTTTCGGCGGTGTCCGGACTGAATCCGGTGAGCTGATAAATGTCGGCGTCGGAAATGATGAGGGCTTTCAGATTGGGAATGGAGTCCAAATGTAGTTCGGAAGTGGATTCATTGTATTCCATAATCATGTCGATCCCCTGAGAAATAGCCCGATTGACCGCATATTCCGTCAGATTCTCATAGACCGTGCGGCGAATGACTTTCGTCGTTTTTTCGCCGGGCTCGTCGGAAAGATCATCATCCGATTCCACGCGCTGTTCTACCTCGTGAGGAATCCGAAGCGGTTCCTGCGGGATCAAAAATACGTCGGGACAGTCGGCGATGGCCGAGTCGATCTCTTCCTTACCGATCAGAGAGCATACCCCGCGGGAAACATAGTTTGTGTGGTGTCCCAACTCGTCGTAGGTGGTGATGCTCATGCCGGTCTGATGACCGGCTTTCTGCTCGATCAGATGGCAGGAGAGCCCGCATTTTTCATAATATTTCAGCAGCCGGTCTCCGTTGGTATCTTTTCCGAGTTTGGTGCAGAAAACGCAGTTTCCGCCGAGTTTGGCAATAGAGACGGCAGAAGCCGCCGATTTTCCGAAAGCGTGAAAACGGTATTCGCCGCCTTCCACGGTACCGTCGACCTTGTTATAGGACTCGACTTTCATTTGCAGATTCATATAACTGTCGCCGATTACGAGAATTTTTCTTTCCATACGGGTGATGTCCTCCGTTTTTAATTATACTAATTGTATCATATTACTTAATAAAAGTAAAGAGAGAATGCCGATTTTTGTAAAAAGAAATGATTTGTCCGAAAATGTCGGAAAACTCTTTACTCTACCTTTTTAATATGTTAGAATGAAAAAAACGATTGAGAATCAGACAGGGGTTTTTATGAGTTTATCAAACTGGTTGACGCTTCTCGGAGGTCTTTCGCTGTTTCTTTTCGGAATGCACCAGATGGGAGATGCGCTTGAAAAAAGAGCCGGAAACCGGCTGAAAATCATTCTAGGCAGATTGACGTCCAGTCCGTTCAAAGGTTTTCTTCTCGGCCTGGGTGTGACGGCGATCATTCAGAGTTCCTGCGCCACGACCGTCATGGTCGTCGGTTTTGTCAACTCCGGCGTCATGACGTTGGCACAGGCGACCGGCGTGATCATGGGAGCCAATCTGGGCACGGCGATCACCTCGTGGATTCTTTCGCTGACCGGTATCCGGGGCGATGCTTTTCTGCTCCAACTGGTCAAGCCGTCCACGTTTACGCCGATCATCGCCTTTGTCGGCATCATCATGATCTTATTCATGAAACAACGGAAAAAGCAGGACGTCGGCATGATTTTGGTCGGTTTTTCCGTTCTGATGTTCGGAATGCAGACCATGTCCTCTTCGGTCGACGGTCTTGCCGAGATTCCGGCGTTTACCGATATGCTGCTGGCTTTTTCCGATCCTGTCATCGGCGTTCTTGTCGGCATTGTTTTTACGGCCATCATTCAGAGTTCATCGGCTACCGTCGGTATCTTGCAGGCTCTGTCCATGACGGGCGCCGTTCCGTTCAAAACGGCCATTCCTTTGATCCTCGGTATGAATATCGGTACCTGCATCACGGCCTTGATCTCCTCGATCGGTGCCACGAA
>JAGHUY010000034.1 GCA_018064545.1 Candidatus Apopatosoma intestinale
ATGAAAATGGGATATGGGGTTGTCTCTTGCAAAAAATTCGGAAAACAACTTTGGAAATTCCTTCGCCATTTTATCCTTTTTGTTGGTCGTGCGGGGAAAAATCCCTAAGTTGCCCGCCCGTTTTCGGTGCTTTTTTATGTATGTGGTCTTTGTTCCTGCTCATACTAAGGAAAAAAGGTGGGGATAACATGAAATCCATTTGGCAGACGGGCGAGATCCCGGAATTTCCGACGCTGGCGGGCGATATTTCGACGGACGTTCTGATCATCGGCGGCGGGGCGGCCGGGCTTCTGTGTGCCTATTATCTGCGACAGTGCGGCGTGGACTGCGTTTTGGTGGAAAAAGAGAAAATCTGTTCCGGTGTTACGCAGAATACCACGGCCAAGATCACGGCTCAGCACGGATTCGTCTATCAGAAGATCGAACGGGCATACGGCCTTCACGCGGCACGGAAGTATTATGAAATCAATCAAAAGGCCATAGGGGAATATGAGCGTCTGTCGCGGCAGATCCCGTGCGATTTTACGGTTCGCGATAATGTGGTCTATACGACCGATGACGGGGAAAAAGCGCAGAGGGAGAAGACCGTTCTCCGCATGATCGGTTGTGATGCCGAATGGGAAGACACGCTTCCGATTCCGGTGGAAATCCGGGGAGCCGTCCGGGTGCCGGGGCAAGCACAGTTTCACCCGCTGAAATTTTTTGCGGGTCTTTCGGAGGGATTGCCGATCTACGAGCATACGTGGGTTCGGGAGATGATCGGCTGTACGGCGGTGACGGACAGCGGAAAAATCCGGGCGAAAAAGGTGATCGTGGCAACGCATTTTCCGTTCATCAATAAACACGGCGGCTATTTTCTGAAACTCTATCAGCACCGTTCCTATGTACTCGCTTTGAAAGGCACGCCCGATTTCGGCGGCATGTACGTGGATGAAAACGACGGAGGATTCTCTTTCCGGAATGCCGGAGATTATCTGCTGCTCGGCGGAGGCGGTGCCAGAACGGGGAAGAAGTGCGGCGGCTGGGAAGAACTGAAAACGGTGGCAAAATCGTGTTTTCCGGGGGCTGAGACGGCCTTTGCTTTTGCCGCACAGGATTGTATGAGTCTGGATGTGATTCCGTATATCGGGCCTTATGCGAGGGGAACGGAAGGTCTCTATGTGGCGACGGGTTTTAACAAGTGGGGCATGACGAGTTCGATGGTGGCCGCGATGCTCTTATGTGATGCCGTGCGGGGCAAGAGAAATCCCTATCAGTCTGTGTTCGATCCGACGAGAAGCATACTGCATCCATCGCTTGCCGTCAATGGGTGGGAGGCTGTGACGGGGCTTCTTTCCTTTCGGCGGAAACGGTGTCCGCATCTCGGTTGCGCTTTGCACTGGAATGCTGCCGAACACACGTGGGACTGTTCCTGCCACGGCTCCCGTTTTGCCGCAGACGGAAAGGTGCTGGACAACCCTGCTAACGGCGATTTGCCTGAATAATCAAACCCGTATCGGACTCGCAAGATTTCTCGACAAAGAAAACTTGCGGGTCCGATTTTTGTGTTTCGCTCCTTGACGGGAGGGGCAGAAAGGACTATAATGGAAAAAAAGGAGGGAAGTTCCATGACTTATTCGGATTTCATGCTGGTCGGCACACTGGCGCTCATCGTCGTCATGTCGGCCGTCGCATTCATTACATTTGCTGTGGATAAAAAAAGGGCGATCCGCGGGGCGGAGCGCGTCAAGGAAAAAACGCTTCTCACGATGGCGGCTTGCTTTGGTGCGCCGGGCGCTCTCATCGGACGGATTGTTGCCCATCATAAGACCGGGAAACTCTATTTTAGTATCGTGATCTGGACGTCACTTGTCCTGCAAGGGCTTCTCGTCGTCTATCTCGCCTTTTTGGCGGTGCGGTAAGGAGGGATGAGGATGAAAAAACAGAATACAACGTGGAGCGAAGAGGAGTCTCTTCGCCGCTCGCATTCCGGCGTTTCCAATTTCAAACTGACGCTCGTTTGCTTGCTTTGTGCGTTTTCCGTCACGGGCTTTGTCGCCGCGCTTGCCACAGTGGGAACCGGACTCATTTCCGGCGGTCTTCTGACCGTCTTTCTCATCGGAACCGGCGTTCTCGCCGCGCTTTCGCTGTGGCTGATCTCCCGTTTCAAACGGTAAAAAGGAGAGAGGATCATGATTATCCATTCATTTGACAACAAAACAGAGCCGCCGATGAAGATGGAGGATTTTTACGGCGAGCAGAAGCACATTACCGACACGTGTCTCGTGCTGTTCTCGTGGAAACTTCATCAGTACCTGCTCGAAACGTATCCCTGCCGGGAGATCGGTGCAATCTATGCCGCCAACGGAAAAACGACGATCTGGCAACTCCCGCCGGAGAAAAAGGGAATCGCGTTTTATCTGAGCCCCATCGGCTCATCAAGCGCGGCTCAGTACTGCATGGAAACCAACTGGGTGATCGGTGCGACAAACTTTGTCATGTTCGGTTCGGCCGGGGCACTGGACGCGGAGAAGACTGCCGGAAAATTCGTTGTGCCGACGGAAGCGTACCGCGACGAGGGGATGTCGTATCACTACGCCCCGCCCGCCGACTACATCGCCATCAAAAATCACGCCGTCCTCGCGGACTTTTTCCGGAAAAACGGCTATCCGTTCGTCGAGGGACGGATCTGGACGACGGACGCGTTTATGCGGGAGACGGTCGGTCTGATCGAGCAGAGAAAGAGTGAGGGTTGTCTTGCCGTGGAGATGGAAGCGGCGGGAGCCGAAGCACTTTGCGACTTTTACGGTTTTGACCTTTACCACTTTGTCGTCACGGGTGACGTGCTGTCCTCGGACGGGTATTCCGTCGACGGTCTGACCGGTGCCAATCACAGTTTGGGCAAACTTCACGCCGCTCTTGCTTTTGCCGAAACACTGATTAAATATTAAATAGCGCTTTCGGCTTGACAAAAACAGGAAACTGTGATAAACTAAAAGCAGGAATAATTATCATTATTGCGGCTGATAAACCGTATCAAACAGGAGGAACTATCATGAAAAAATGGAAATGCACCATTTGCGGCGAGATCGTAGAAAGCGATGTTCGCCCCGACGCCTGCCCTCTCTGCAAGGCTCCCGGTGAAAAATTCGTGGAACTGAAAGAAGAGGAACTGACGTGGGCCGCCGAACACGTCATCGGCATCGCCAAGGACGTTCCCGAGGAAATCAAAGAGGGTCTTCGCGCCAACTTCAACGGCGAATGCTGTGAGGTCGGTATGTACCTCGCCATGGCTCGCGTAGCCGCCAGAGAAGGCTATCCGGAAATCGCACTGTACTGGGAAAAGGCTGCTTATGAAGAAGCGGAACACGCCTCCAAGTTTGCGGAACTGCTCGGTGAAGTCGTCACGGACAGCACCAAGAAAAATCTGGAAATGAGAGTGGCCGCCGAAAACGGCGCGACCGCCGGCAAGACGGAACTTGCCAAGATGGCCAAGGCCGCCAATCTTGACGCCATCCACGACACCGTTCACGAAATGGCTCGTGACGAAGCCCGTCACGGCAAGGCTTTTGCCGGTCTGCTCAAAAGATACTTCGGCAAATAAACCGTTATTATCCAAAAGGAGAGAGTTTTTGCAAAAGCTCTCTCTTTTTTTCTTCTTGTGCGGCGGATCGTATTTCCGAAAAGGCTTCGGGGGATATTGCATTATCACGTTTCTTATGCTATACTATCCGTAAAGATTTCGGATATTTTTTTAGGGGGGAACAGGACGATGAAAAAGCAACTCACGGTAGCCATTATCGGGTGCGGAGACCGAGGATGCGGTGTTTACGGCCGTCTGATGCACGATTCGTTTCCGGAGGAATACAAGACGGTCGCCCTTTGTGATGTACAGGATTTCAAACTTGCCCGTTATGGGGAAGCGTTCGGTGTGCCGGAGGAAAGCCGTTTTTCCGATGAAAAAGTGTTTTTTGAGAAGAAACGTGCCGATCTTCTCGTCATCGGTACGCAGGATCGGGATCACTACCGCATGACGGTCAAGGGACTGTCTCTCGGGTACGATATCCTCGTGGAAAAGCCCCTGACCGCCAGTCGCAAGGAATGTAAAGGGCTTCTTGCGGCGCAAAAAAAGTACGGCGGCAAGGTGTTCGTCGGTCACGTGCTCCGTTATGCGCCTGCATTCCGCAAAGCGGAAGAACTGCTCGCAAGCGGTGTGATCGGAAAGTTGATCGCCATAGATGCGTTGGAGCAGGTGTGGTTTGCCCATATGGCGCACAGCTTCGTGCGCGGCAACTGGCGGCGAAGTGACGAGACCGCACCGATGATCCTTGCCAAATGCTGTCACGATCTCGATCTGCTCCAATACTACGCCGGATCAAAATGCAAGTTGGTTTCCTCTGTCGGTGAGCTCTCGTGGTTCAAGCCGGAGAACGCGCCGGCGGGCGCGACCGACCGCTGTCTCGACTGTCCGCACGTTGATACGTGTCCGTATAGCGCCAAATGGCTTTATATCGACCATTGGAAGCGCAATCCGGTCTATCCTTTCACAATGACGGTCTGTCCCGCACGTCCCCTGACCGAGGAGGCGATCCGGGAAGCCCTGCGGGAAACGAACTACGGCCGTTGTGCCTATGCCTGTGATAACAATGTTGTCGATCATCAGATGACGGTTATGACGTTTGAAAATGGTGTTACCGGCTCTCTTACGATGATGGCTTTCACCGAAACGGGAGGGCGGATTTATAAGTTCCACGGCTCGCTTGGCGAGATCATTTTGGATGAGGAAAAACGCTATGTGGAGTTGAAACTTTTCAGTAAAGAAAACACAAAATGGGAGTTTGACGAGCTTGGAGCAGGTGATCCGAGTGTCGGCCACGGCGGCGGAGATTATCATTTGGTAAAAGAACTGTATGAAATGCTCACAGAAAACGGCGAAGAACGCTCATCCCTGAAAAACTCCATAGAAAGCCATTTGATGGGCATTGCCGCGGAAGAATCCCGCCGGGCGGGCGGTAACGCGGTAAAGGTCCATCGACTTTGATAAGATCGTATGCAAGGAGGTAAACCATGAGGAGGACACTCGGCCTTTCGATTCCTTTTGAATATCTGACGGATGAGTATTTTGAAAATTGCCGCGAAAACGGCTTCGGCGCGTTTGAACTCTCCGTAGCGTATGACAAGTATGCCTGTCTGGACCTGCCGAAAATAGGAAAGAGCGCACGGGAAAACGGTCTTGACACGTGGTCGTTCCACCTGCCGTTTCAGCCGTTTGACATGCTGAATATCGCTGGACTTTCGCGGGAACTGCGCGAAAATTCCGTAAACTATCTTTCGGAATGGCTGAAAAAGGCCGCCGACGCGGGCTTTCGCTACGCGGTGATCCACCCGAGCGGGGAACCGATCGCTGAGGAGCAACGGGAAGAATCCATGCTCGGCGCAATGGACAGTCTGTCCGTCCTTGCCGACGTCTGCGACCGGGCAGGTATTGTGCTTGCCGTCGAAAACCTGCCGCGCACGTGCCTCGGCAACTGCTCGGACGAAATTTTGCGGCTGATTTCCGTCTCACCGTCTTTGCGTGTCTGCTTTGATACCAATCATCTTCTCATTCAGGATCACATAAGCTTCATGGAGGCGATCAAGGAGAAACTCGTCACGGTGCATGTATCGGATTATGATTTACAAAACGAACGCCATTGGCTCCCCGGTGAGGGAAAGACCGACTGGGTGAGCGTAATGGACAAATTTGATG
>JAGHUY010000211.1 GCA_018064545.1 Candidatus Apopatosoma intestinale
TCTGTCGGGCAAGAAAATCTGTGTCCGTACCGCAGGGGACAGGGAAGAATTTCGGACACTTGACGATACCGTGCGGAATCTGGAATCCGATATGCTCGTGATCGCCGACGAGACAAAGCCCGTGGCCATTGCCGGCGTGATGGGTGGCGCGAACAGCGAAATCACCGACGGGACGGCGACCGTCGTCTTTGAATCCGCATCCTTCCTCGGCAGTTCTGTCCGCGTGACAGCCAAACGCCTCGGTATGCGCACGGAGAGTTCCTCCCGTTTTGAAAAAGGCCTCGACTGCGAACAGACCGTATCCGCCCTTGACCGCGCCTGCGAACTGGTCAATCTGCTCGGCGCCGGCGAAGTCGTCTCCGGTATGATCGACGTCTATCCGCAGAAGAAAGAGACGGCGACGGTCCGTTTCGAGCCGGAACGGATGAACCGGTTCCTCGGCATCAACGTTTCCCGCGAGGAACAGATCCGCATTCTGGAAAAACTGGAGTTTAAAGTGGACGGCGACGTGATCACCGTTCCGTCGTACCGCGACGACGTCCGCATGATGAACGATGTTGCCGAAGAGGTCGTCCGGATTTACGGGTATAATGAGATTCAGTCCGGCACGATGACCACCCCGATGATCCGCGGCGGGCTTTCGGTGGAACAGAAATTCAGAAAAGACCTGCATGGGTTACTCTGCGGGCTCGGCCTCAACGAGATTTACACCTATTCGTTCCAGTCTGCCAAACTTTACGATAAGATCGGCCTTGCCCCCGACGATCCTCTCCGCGTAAGCGTTGAGATCAGCAACCCGTTTGGCGAGGACTCCAAAACGATGCGTACCACGGCTATCCCGTCGATGCTGTCCGTTCTGGAAACCAACTACAACAACAAGAGTGCCGAGAGAATCGCGCTGTATGAGATGGCCAAGGTCTTTCTCCCGCGCGAGGGCGTCGTGACCAATACGCACGGGCTTGACGGGACGCTTCCCGACGAGCGGATCAAGATCACGATCGGCCTGTACAATGCCGGCGACTTCTATACGCTCAAAGGACTCTGCGAGGCGATTTTTGCCTTTGCCGGTGTTTCGGTATCCTATCTCGCGAACGGCGATAAGCCCACGTTCCATCCCGGTCGGTGTGCCGATGCGGTGGCGTCCGACGGCACCATTCTCGGTACGTTCGGAGAACTGC
The DNA here is from genome assembly GCA_018064545.1 of Candidatus Apopatosoma intestinale. Lineage (GTDB taxonomy): Bacteria > Bacillota > Clostridia > Oscillospirales > CAG-272 > Apopatosoma > Apopatosoma intestinale. Next base: position 1,179 of record JAGHUY010000211.1, read on the forward strand.
ATCCGACGGTATCCGCCGGTTACGGATTTGACAAGCCCGTCATGATCGCGGAACTGGATCTGCCGGAGATTTTCGCCCACGCTAAACTGGAACGCAAGTATCACGCGCTTCCCAAGTTTCCTGCCGCTACGCGCGACTTCTCGTTTGTCTGCGATGAAGAGCTGGAAATCGGAACCATCGAAAACACGATGCGGGAGAGCAACGTGAAACTGATCGAGTCTATCAAACTCTTCGATATTTACCGTGGAAGCCAACTCCCCGAGGGGAAGAAGAGCGTTTCGTTCTCCGTCTCGCTCCGCGCGTCGGATCGCACGCTGACGGTGGAAGAGGCTGACAAGGCCGCTTCCAAGATTCTGGGTGCGCTGGAACGCAAACTCGGTATCACCATTCGCCAATAGTCAAAATCGATTTTCGCCAGAAAAAATGCCGACGCATTTGCGTCGGCATTTTTTTGTGAAATGATTAATTTTCTTTGGCAGATTGTTCCAACTGAATGGAATTGAAGACGATGGTGTACTTTTCCGTCAGTTCTTTCTTATAATTCTCAAAAGCGACATCCATGGCGTCCCCATAGGCTTTTTCCAAAACGTCTGCTTTGACCTCATCAAAGGGGGTAAAGCCGCCTTCCGTGATGTGCTTATTGTTGCGGATCACGACATATCCGATCGGGGAATAAATCGGATTTTCGTAGATTTCCCCGTCTTTGGTGGCCTGTGTCAGCGCATAGACCAGTTCCACACGGTAACGGGAATTCAGATAAAGCTGATAATTTGAGAATGCTTCCGAGTCTTTATCGGCATTCTTGTCGTAGGAAATCCCGCATTCCTCATAGAACTGATTCAGGCTGTCGATCTCTGCGGAAAGATCGTCGGATACGGCATCGAACTGATCCTCGGCCAAAATGCCGTCGGCAGAGACAAGGCCCGTATAGAAATACCCTTCGGTACTGTATTTGTCTACGATTTCCTTGCGGACGGTGTCAAAATCTTCTCCGCCGGATATTCTCTTGATGACGGTTTCGGCCTCGGCCTTTTTGCTCTGAATCTCCTCATCATTTTGAAGGTCAAGCACTTCCAAAAGAATCGCGTCGTAGTAGTATCCCAACTCGATCCGATAATCGGCGATGTGAGTCTTATAATACTTGGTCAGCTCCTCATCGGACAGATTGATCTTGTCAAACAAAAACAACTGAACAAGGGAGAGAACGTACTGATACCGCTGGACGTTATAGATAATGTCGGTGGAGATGCCCAAATCCTTTTTCATCTGCTTATAGCCGCCCTCATAGGAGAGATCGACGGCCTCTTTAGCAGTCTTGGCGGCGTTTCGGATGGCGGATTTGTCGATCTTGACTTTTTCGCGTCTCAGTGCTTTTTCATAGACGTGGTTCCAGATAACGGTTTCCACGCAAAGATTATACGCGGCAACGTATTCCGTCGTAAGGGCATCCTGGCTTTCCGGTATATCAATATTATTGGTGGCAAAATAGAAAAGAAGGTAATCGCGGATTTCCGGATCGTTGCCGTAATAAAATGTCCCGTCTACGTAAGCGATGGGAATATCGTTCTTATGACCGCAGGAGCAGAGCATAAGAGAGCCGCAAAGAGTGGCGCAGACAAGAAGAAGCGCCATGATTTTCTTGACCGTTTTCATGTCTTTTTTCCTTTCCGTTTCGGATGATTCTGTCGGGTCGGATAACCGAAGAGCCGTCCCGGTGGGACGGCTCCCAAACAGATTCATTTTTCCGATGCCTTATTTTCTGTCTTCGCAGTCGTCGGCGTCGCAGTTTTCGCAATCCTCGTCGCAGACGCAACTGAACGTTTCGCCGCACGCGGGGCAGACCACGTTCTCAAAATCCACGGTGTCATCGAGTTCGATGATCTTGCCGCAGGTGGGGCATTCCACTTCGATACCGTCGTCGTCGCAGCAACAGTCGTCGTCGCAGCAACAGTCGTCGTCACAGCAGCAGTCGTCGTCGCAGTAACAATCGTCGTCACAGCAGCAGTCGTCATCACATTCCTCAGCGTCGTAGACGTCGTCTTCGAGAAGACCGAGGTCTTCGTCGATTTCTTCGATATACTTTTCCAGATAATCAGACTTGTCGTCCAGATCGGCGACGGTCTGCGTAAGGTCGGTCAGCAGATCGAGGATGGCGGCAAGAACCTTATCGTTCTTATCGGAGCCGAGACCTTCGGCAAGGCCTTTGATATAGGCCGCTTTTTCAGTCAGTGTCAT
>JAGHUY010000017.1 GCA_018064545.1 Candidatus Apopatosoma intestinale
CTATTTTACTTACGCTGACGGTTCTGTTGCTTACGGTCGTTCCTTGCTCCGCCGAGGCAGATGTCGCACCGGTCACGATGATAATCGAGGGTTTCAAATCCCGCGAGGTTTTGTCATTCAGCTACGGATTCAATCGACCGACCGACATAGAGGGAGAACTTGCCGGCATTCCGAGGCCGACCTCGTTCACGATCCGTGTTCCGGGATTGAGCGACGGAAACAACGATCTGTTAACATGGGCTTTGGCGGGTGGTGCCATGCCGAAAACACTGATGCTGGAGTTTGTCAATCCCGTGGACGAAAGCAGCATGAAGACGATTCGACTCACCAATGCCTATTGTGTCCGCTATACGGAATACTGGGATCAGGACGGCACGTATTACGAAGAGATCGAGATCGTATCCAAGGAGTTTCAAAACGGTCCGGCAGAATATGAGAGACCGTGGAACTGACGAAGAAAAGAAAACGGAGGAATGAAAATGAAAAAAACGATGATCAGACGAAGCGTGATGATGCTTCTGGTTCTTTGCATGACGGCTATGCTGGCGATTCCGGTCTCGGCAAAATCGTCGGGCGCAAAACTCACGATAGACGGTTATAAAAGTCGCGAAGTCATCCGTTATACCTATACGTTTACCACCGCAGCGGATGCCGAGGGGCAGTTGTCCGGCATGCCGCGTGGCGGTATGATCACGGTTGAAGTCAAGGCACTTAATGATGGCAACTGCGATCTGCTCGCTTGGATGCTGGAACGCAATCTCCCGAAAAACGGACAGATTGATTTGGTAGACCCCGCCACAGGTAAGATCAAGACGATTCAATTCAAAAACGCATACTGCGTCGATTTCAAAGAGGGCATGACAGAAGACGGCATCCATACAGAGATCATCACGATCACCTGCGGTGTTCTGTCGAACGGAGATGCCGTATATGAAAGTGCTTGGGGCGGTCTGACCGGCTCCATGCTTTCCGAAGGCAATCTTTGGATCGTGATTCCCGTGGCGGTCGTTGTCATCGGCGGCGTCGCGGCGCTTGTGATCGTGAAGAAGAAACAGAAATCCGCGGCGGCGGACGGTGGCGAAAAGAAAGACGAAGAATAAGCCGAAAAGGAGCGTTTTGCTTCTTGAAAGAAATAGCAAAAGGAGAATCCCCATGAGAAAAAGAATCATTTCCATCTTGCTTGCCGCTTTGTCGGCTACCTGTATCCTGCCGGTCGGGACGATCACCGCGGTCGCCGCTCCTGACCCAAGCGACGATCAGATAGTAGAAGCTACAGTCACCTATGACGCAGAGAAGAAAATCTATAAAGTTCTGGGAAACGGAAAAAACAATGTTCTCAATTGGGCCACTTTTGATATCGATGAAAAGGAAACC
>JAGHUY010000249.1 GCA_018064545.1 Candidatus Apopatosoma intestinale
ACGAGTGGCAGCTTCTCGGTTTTTTCGAGCGAAGCTTGCAAGCGAAGAAAAAACCGTTAGAAGCAACAGTGCCCGCAGGGCAAATCTCTCCTTCTCCGCCAAAAAGAAAAGACAGCCACCCGGCTGTCTTTTCTTTTTCACCGAAATAGGGTTTGAACCCGACCACCGGTTATCTCCGGCAAGAGAGGAAGGAACGCGACCGCCGCCGTTAGCCAAAGAAGTATTGACATGATTTTTGAAGAAGATTATAATGATTTACGAAAAAATGATTTTACGAAAAGAAAGTGACAGATATGATAAACGAAACAGTCATGAATGAAATATACGAAAAAATCAAAGTCCCATATAAGTACGGAACAGTTTTAAAATCAGACGATCATTATTTGGATTCGCCCGTTGTTTTCCGTTGTGAAAACGAATGGTTTATGTCCTGTGTTTGTATCGATAAAAAGTGTTCAACGGGTTATACGACTCATTTATTTCAGAGCAAGGACTTCATCGGTTGGGAATATATCGGTCAAATTTTAAAAACCGATAACGGATGGGATGACAAACAAACAGGAGGATATGCACAGTTTATTAACAATGATTTCAATGGGGATTATGAAATAAACAGAATCAACGGTTATTACCGATTTGCTTATATCGGCGGCAATTTAAGGGGTTACGAATCAGACCCATTGTCTATGGGGTATGCAAAGACGAAAGAAATTACAGATATTAACGGTTATGTGAAAAATGAAAAGCCACTATTATCTCCCAAAGATAAAGATGCCCGATACGGTGAGACGCTGACGATCTATAAAGCAGATATGTTTATGGATGAGAAATTAACCTTAGGGCATCCATATGTTTGTGCCTATAATGCCAAAAACAGCACAAACAGAGAGAGTATTTTTTTGGCGGTATCCGATGACGGTGAAAACTGGAAACGGTATGGGGAAAAGGCGATCATATCCGTTTTTGACTGTGATGACTCAATCAGAATTAACGGAGACCCGCAAATCGTGGTGATAGACGACTATTATGTCATGTTCTATTTCATCTACGACAGCAAGAATCGAAAAGCATATAATACATTTGCGGTTTCTGCCGATCTTGTCCATTGGCAGAAATGGGACGGAAAACCTTTAATAGAAAGCGAATACGATTATGAAAACGTTTTTGCGCACAAGCAATGGGTCATCAAAGAAAATGGTATCGTGTACCATTATTATTGTGCGGTGAATGATAAAAACGAAAGGTTTATTGCCTTGGCAACTTCGAAAGAAATCAAAATGCAGAGGAGTTTTTCCGATGAATTTCACCTATGAAAAAGATTATGCTTCCCGCCGGGACGACGGGAGAACGGTCGAGTCGCTCGCTTCCTGGACGGCGTTTCTGCGCCGCACGAAGCCGCTCCTTTCGACGCCGGAATCTCTGACGGCGGATTCCTTTTTCGCTTGGAAAGCCAAGGTCAAAGAAACACTCGGCGCGTTGCTCGCGCTCCCGGAGGTTGAGGGACAACCGGCACCCGTTTGCCTTTCTTCGGAGAGACGGGACGGCTATCGCACCGAAAAATGGGAGTTCTATCCCTACGAGACTGCCGCAGTCCCCGTGCTGATGCAGATTCCCGACGGTGCCACGGCAGAAACGCCCGCGCCGCTGGTCTTCTGTTTTCCCGGCTCGATCCATAATAAAGAATTTGTCGCGGGCGAACCGCTTCTCCCAAAGCCGGCGGCTCGCTTTGAGAAATTCCCGGAGCGCAACCGCATGGGGCAGATCATGGCGAAAAACGGGATGGTTTCCGTGACGTTTGACCCGATCTCGATCGGAGAGGCCGCTTTTTGGGCGGAGCCCGGCGACCACGGAGTCCGTTGCCGCAACGAGATGGTTTACGGGCTATTGGAATACGGATGGAACTTCATAGGGCTTTCCGTTTTTCAAGCACTCACGTTTCTCCGCTTTTGTAAGACGCTTCCGTTTGTCGATGCGTCGCGCATCGCGCTGTCCGGTCATTCGCTGGGGACCGAGACGGCACTTCCGCTCGCGCTCATCTGCGACGACGTGAGGGCACTCGTTTTCAATGATTTTCTTTGCGATCAGCGGAAACGCTACGTCTCGATCACCGAGACGGACGCGAATTTCACCGGCAAAGGGAGCGAACTTGTGCATATTTTGCCCGGCAAATTCCGTTATTTTACTTATCCCGATCTTTGCGCGTCTTTGGCGCCGACCTATCTGGCGCTGAACGAGGGCGGCGCGGAAGAAGACCTCGAAAAGGTGCGACGCGCCTATGATGCCGCCGGTGCCAAAGACCGCCTGTTGATTTCGTATTATCCGCGCTACGCCGATCCGGCGAGTCGTCCGCACAAAGGGGAGCCGGTGCCGGATCACGGCCTTTCCCCGGAAACCTATTTTGAATATACCGCCACGGACGCACCGGACCATTCGTTCCGCGGGGAGCCGTCGCTTGCGTTACTGAAACGGTGTTTCGCTCTGGAATGACCGTTTGTCGGACGGCGGAAACAGTTCCTCCTTTTCAGGAATAATTCTTTTTTATTATTCGTTAAGAGTTGCTTTTTTCATTTTTCTATGGTATAATGAGAAAAACAGCACAAGGAGGCACAACCATGTCATTCAAAAGTTTAAAAGTAGTCGACAATTTTTATCAGAACAATCTGTTCTTCCCGATGCCGACGGTCGGCATTTCCACGCTGTGTGAGGACGGCACCACCACGATCGGCAGTTATTCTTTGATTTTCCCGTACTATATCGCGGGCAAAGATTACTATGCCATGATTCTGGAATGCCGTAACTCGTCCAACACGGCGCAGAATCTTCTCCGCAACGGGAAGTGTGCTCTGAACTTCATCAAAGACGACAAGAAGTCTTTCAAAGAACTGGTTCGTCTCGGCTTCCCCGGCAAAACGCCCGCCGAAAAAATGAAAGACTGCCATTTCGAACTCGTCAAAGGCGAGGCAGAGGGCGAAAGACCGCTGATTCTGAAAGATGCCTACCAGGTCATCGAATGCACGTGGGATGACACCCTGGAAGACGGTTACAAATCCAAAGAACACATCGGCGAACTGGAAGGCGTGGAGCCGCCCTACAATAACTTCAACGGCATCACGTCCAAGTTCGGCTGTCACTTCATTCTGAAAATCGACAAGATTCTGATGGAAGACAAATACGCCGACAACCTCAAAAACGGCCTGAAAAAGAACTCCTTCCCCGCTGTCCCCGTGGATTACGGCTATCACGACAGCAAGAATTTCTGGTATAAGAAATTCAAGAGCATTCTCCCGACTTTTGAGCCGATCGCGACCAGCAACGCCGGTTCGGTCGACAGCGTCATGTATTGTGCGGAGAGACTGGACACCCAAGTCAAGTTCACCAAAGAGGCGTGCGAGATGTACGTCAAGATTCCGAGACCGTTCATGAAAGCGGCTCTGCTCGAAATCGCGCAGATCGCCGAGGAAAACGGCATTTCCGTCATCGACAAGGAAGCCGCCTTAAAGATCGCCGAAATCAAGCGTTCGAGAAAATAACCTCATAACATAAAAGAAAAGACAGCCCGGCGGCTGTCTTTTCTTTTATGCAAAAATGGGGTTGATTCAAGCACCGAAGATTCCGGTGCGGGTAGCAAATGATAATGATGGTTTTTTATCTGATTAAGCTGCAAAACTGTTCAAAAAGCAGAAATCTGCACGTTAAATCTTTACCGGGCTTTTTTCTTTTTTTTCAGCACAATCCCCAAAACGATCAAAATAACGATGATGATGCCGCCGCCTATCGCAGTGGTGTATAAGAACATTTTTTGAGTGACCGCAGGTCCGGACGGCTCTTCGGTTGTCCCGGGTTCCGTGGAAATCGAAGTTTCTGTGACAGACGTAGTTTCTGTCCCGGATTCCTTCGGCAATGCCGGAATGATCCAACTGTCCTTTTGAATTTCATGAATGCATCTGCCGTCGGAAAAATATTTTCCGCAAGAATCACAAGCCCAGTATTCGCTGTTTCCGGGTCCTTCCTCGGTCGGATCGGTCGCGTCGATATGACTGCGTAATAAGTGAGCACAATTCACCGCCGACACAAAGGAATACCCGTTTAGGGAAGCAAATCGCTGAACTTCCGATCCCGTTTTTCCGCAAAGGATCACGTCCCGACAGAGAGAATCTCCGCCAAGTATCAAGGTATCTTTTCCCTTTACGTTTATCACGGTCAAATGATCGAGTTTGCTGAATAAATCAAGATCAACTGCGTTGATACCGCCTCCGACAGAAACTTCATAAAGTTCATCTGATTTTTCCTGCCATAAAGTTTGATCCGCAAGGTTCTCATCGGCGCATCCGTTCCCGTCTATGACGAGGGTGTGCCCGTCAATCGTCCATGTGGGCTGGCTGTCATCGGCGTAATAATCGGCGATCGCTTTCGCACGAACCTTCATATAATTTTTCAGATAACCGATCGCCGTATTGGCATTTTCGCCGAGATACGTATTAAACGTGCGGAAAACCGTATTCCGCCGGGTGCCCCATAGTTTGATGTCAGCCAGAACGCTGTCATATATCTGAGCCGTCAGCTCATCGATAAAGCCACCCGTGGAAACC
>JAGHUY010000155.1 GCA_018064545.1 Candidatus Apopatosoma intestinale
AGCGTCGGTTCGTTATGGCCTTGCAGATAATAGGCGATCGGCTTATCGGATTTGTTGAGCAGTTGCGCCACGGCCGACAGAATACGGGCCTCCGCGTTATAACCGACCACTTTCCCATCGGTATTTTTCTTGAAAAACGCGCTGAGCTGATACTTTTTGGTGGCGGAAGAGAGATCGGCGTGGCCGTCGCCGTCCGCCAGTTCAAAGACGACGTCGTTGGTATAGACGGTATCGTATTCGGTGATCATATACCGTTTGATGCGGGATTTCTCTCTGGTGGAGTTGATCCCGGTCAGATGGATGCGGTCGGAATAGGATTCGACCTGTTTCAGCGTCTTATAGACGTAGTACGCCTCCGTCGAAGACGTGCTGAACATATCTTCTTCGCTCATCAGAACGATATTGATGCTGACGTCCTCACCGACGCCGTCGAACAGTTCATCCAGCGACTGTTTGAACTCGCCGGACACGGAATAGATTCCGGAACTGGTCAAATCGCTGTACCAGTTGAAATGAGAGGCCAGGGCCGTGACGATGACGTTGATCACCACGACGATGGCGATAAAAGCCGCCGTAAAGGCAACGGCGGTTCCGCCGTACTGTAAATTTTTCTTTTTCATGTCAGTCTTCCTTTCCCATCATCAGTTATAACGGCGTTTTTCAAACACCCGGATCGCCAAGAACAGGAAGACGCCGGTAAACGAGATATAGTAGAGGAGCGCGGCATAGTCGAAAACCCCGGCCGAGAAGTTGGCATAGCGGGAGGAGAACGAAATGCCGGCAACGATCGCCCGCAGGAAAGCCGAGTTGATGAACGTATTCAGCCGATCGACGAGTTCGAGGAAAATGATGGCGGCGATCGTACCGAACGCGGCGATGAACTGGTTTTCCGTCGTGGACGAAATGAAAACGCCGATGGCGATGAACGCGCTTCCCATCAGAAGAACGGCAAAGACGTTGCCCATATAGACGGCCGCGTTCGGCGTACCGTAGAGGGCAAGCGGGATATAGTAAAGGATCGACGAAACGAGGAACGTGCCGCCGAACAGGACCAGTGCGGCGAGATATTTGGCAAACACGATGTCAAACAGAGTAACGGGTGCCGTCAGGATCAGCTGATCGGTCTTCATTTTCCGTTCCTCGCTGACCAGTTTCATCGTGAGAAGCGGGATGATCAGGATAAAGAGAAGCATCATGATGGCAAAATAGCCGGAAACGCTGGCATTCTCTCCCTGCTGAACGGTATAGTTGGTGAAGAAGAATCCGCCCACCGCGAGGAAAATGGCCACAAAAATATAACCGACGGGGGAGGTGAAATACGAGTGAAGTTCACGTTTTAATATAGCAATCATGTCCGATCATTCTCCTTTCTTAAACCGCTTTGTCGGGAACGGCCGCTCCCTCATCGTCCACCACGGTGATAAAGAGGTCTTCAATGCTGGCACCGAGATATTCCATCGAAAGGATCGGCCAGCCGCCCCCCGCGAGCGCGAAGAACACGGGACGGCGCAGATCAAGCCCGTCGTCACCCTCGATCAGATACGAGGCGGTGCCGTCGCTGTAACTCGCCGCCACCTTGGCATAGCGGACGCCGTTTATCTTTTTCAGTGCCGCAAGGACAGACGCGGACGGCCCGTCCACCCGGACGGAGATCCGGCGGTTCCGGCGGATCACGTTTTCGATATTTTCAGTCTTCTCATCCGCAATGATCTTGCCCTCGTTGATGATGATGATCCGGTCGCAGATCGTCTTGACCTCGGACAGAATATGCGTGCTCAGGATCACGGTGTGATTCTTGCCGAGTTCGGCGATCAGATTGCGGATATCCACGATCTGTTTGGGGTCGAGGCCGTTGGTCGGCTCGTCAAAGATCACGACCTCCGGATTGCCCACGATCGCACCGGCGATACCGGTTCTCTGCCGATACCCCTTACTGAGATTGCGGATCATGCGATTCTTGACGTCCGCAATCTTGATGACGTCGCAGATCTCGTCCAGATGCCCCTTTTTGGGAAGCGTGCATTTTTTCAGATCGTAAATAAAACTGAGATACTCCCATACCGTCATCTCCGGATAGAGCGGCGGCTGTTCGGGAAGAAATCCGATCTTTTTCTTCACGGCAAGCGGGTGTTCCAGAATGTCCATCCCGTCGATCATGGCCTTGCCCGACGTGGAAGACAGATACCCCGTCAGAATGTTCATGGTCGTGGATTTGCCGGCACCGTTCGGGCCGAGAAAACCGACGACTTCGCCCGGGCGCACTCCAAAACTGATGTCGTCCAGCGCATACCGATCCCCGTATTTTTTGGTCAAATGTTCGATTTTGATCATAGATTCCTCCACTTGCGCTTGTGCGCTTTATTATTCCATCTTTATTCCACCACACGGATGCCGTGCGGAATATTCCGAACGGTCACGTTCGTAAACGAACCGCCAAACTCCCCATCCGCCGTAAACGGCGTCTCCTCGGAGAAAACGACCTCGGCCTTCTCCACCTTGGCCCGTATCACATAGGGCGACGGCGTCTGCGCAAGCAGTCCCGTCACGGCGTTTTGCAGTTCTAAAAGCGTCTGCGGGAAGCGGACGAGCGTCATCTCCAATAATCCGTCGGATAGCAGATGCTCTTCGCTGTTTCCGAAAAACCGGATGCCGCCAACCGTCTTGGAGTTGGAAAACATCCCGTAGATAAAGTCGCCTTCCTCGGTCTTCCCGTCATAGGTCACCTTGGCGTGATAGGCTTTCAGTTCCGGCAGGCTCTTGATCGCCTCTGCGACGTAAGCGGCCTTGCCGAACGAGGCTTTGCTCATCTGCGGCGTCAGATAGGAGACCTCGGTGGACGCGCCGCAAGCACCCACATTGGAGAAACACCGCTCTCCCAACACCCCGACATCGTATTCCTTTGGCTCACCCTCGGCGATCTTGACAACGGCGGCCTTGATGTTTTTCGGAATGCCGTGACTGGTCGCGAAATCGTTGACCGTTCCGGTCGGGATATACCCGAGTTCCGCCTGGGAACCCGCCGCGACGAGTCCGTTGATCGTCTCGTTGAGGGTGCCGTCGCCGCCGCAACAGACCACGGCGTCATACAAAGCCGCATTCCGTTTCGTCACCTCCGTAATATCCCCGACGCATTTGGAAAAATACACCGTAATATAGGGATACCGGCCGGAAAGGATTTCCAGCATATCGTAAATCCATCGTTTGGCGGCTCCGTCCCCGGAATTGGGATTGATGATGAGCAACAGTTTTTTATCGGCCATAGTGGTTTGCCTCCGCGTAATCCGGCTGATCCAAGAAGCAAAAATAAAAGGGAAACTTCGCCTTAATATTTTTATTATAAAAGAATGTCAAGGAAAAATCAAGAAGAAATCCGTCATTCTTTCCTATTATTGCAAAAATTCCCCTTTCTCTTGCAAAAAAGGGGAACTCATGGTATAATATTGTTTGAAAAACAGGTGAAAGGGGGGCGACACGTGAGCGCCTATCCGGTTTTACTGCTCGATCACGACGACACGGTGGTGCAAAGCACGCCGGAGATCCATTATCCCTCGTGGGTGGAGATTCTGTCCGTTCTGCGCCCCGGCTATGACTGCACGCCGGAGGAATTTGCCCGGTATAATTTCAATCCCGGCTTTTTCGGCTATGCGCGGGACATCATGCATTTTACCGATGAAGAGATGGAATACGATCTGAAAGTCTGGTCGGACTGGGTGCGCCGCATCATTCCGCATCCGTACCCCGGCATGGCGGAGATCATCCGCCGCCACAAGGCGGACGGCGGGATCGTCTGCGTCAGCACCCACTCGCACCGCGAATTTGTCGAACGCGATTATAGGGCGCACATCGGACTTCTGCCGGACGCGGTCTACGGGCTCGAATGCGGTGAGGACAAAGTCAAACCGAACCCCTATGCGGTGGAGGAGATCATCCGTACCTACGGCGTGAAAAAAGAAGAGATTCTCATGGTGGACGATATGCGCCCCGGCTACGACATGGCCAGACGCGCCGGCATTCCGTTCTGCTACGCCGGATGGTCGGCTGTCCTGCCCGAAATCCAGGATTTCATGCGGGAGAACGCCGACTTCTGTTGTGACACCGTCGAAGACCTCGAAAAATTGCTGTGGAAATAAAGCAAAAAGAGCTGTGAAACCGGGTTTCCAGCTCTTTTTTCTTATCGGATATTCGGATTGATGGCGGAGTGACTTTCCGCGATATTACCATCCCGCAGATAGACCCGCGTGACACGGGGGCCGATCGAACAAAGAATCTCATACGGGATGGATCCGACGGCGTCGGCGATGTCCCGCACCGTGATTTCCATGGAACCGTCCCGGCCGATCAGCGTGGCCGTGTCTCCCTCAGCAACGTTTTCGATTCCGGTGACGTCCACCATCATCTGATCCATGCAGACCCGCCCCACGATCGGGGCAAACTGTCCGTTTATGATCACGCTCCCGCGGTTGGACAGGGAAAGCGGGACTCCGTCCGCATAGCCGGCGGCGACCGTCGCGATCCGCATGGTTTTTGAGGCAACAAACGTATGATTGTAGCCGATTCCCGTCCCCGGCCGGACGGTACGGACCGAAAGGATTCTGGCACGCCACGACAGGACCGGCGTGACCGGAATGCTCTTTCTCACTTTTTCGGACGGATACACGCCGTAAAGAAGCAAGCCGACCTTGCAAAGATTGCCCCAAGCCCCCCGATGCGCCAGCGCGGCGCTGTTGCAGAAGCAACGGAACGGGAATACGATGCCGTTTTCTTCCAACACGCGCAGAAAAGGGGCAAAAACGGCGAGTTGCTTTTCCGAAAACCGCGTTTCCGGCTCATCGGCACAGGCCGGATGCGTAAAAATCCCGACCGGGGTCAAAAACGGAAACGAGCAGATGTGCGCCGCCTCCGAAAGGCCGTCTTCGTCGCAGGAAAGACCGATCCGCGTCATTCCCGTATCGACCGCCAGAAAAATCTCCGCTTTTTCGCCGGCTTTTTCGGCCGCTTCGTTCAGTTTCCGCGCGACTTCGACCGAAAAAACCGTCATCACGATATGCTGCGCGATCAGTTCTCCGAACCAAGCCTCATTTACCGTATTCAGGATCAGAATACGTCCGGTGACGCCGGAAAGCCGCAGTTCCACGGCCTCGCCAAACGTGGCGACGGCAAACCCGTCCGCCGTATCCGACAGTGCCCGCGCGACGGTCACGGCACCGTGCCCGTAAGCATCCGCCTTGACTACGGCAAAAAGAGCCCTTTTCCCGGCTCCGGCACGGATTTCGTCCCAGTTGCCCCGAAGAGCGTCAAGATCAATCTCCGTCCAAGTGCGAAAAGGAGTATCCAAGTTTCATCCTCCCCCAATGGTTTTCTATTTCTATTGTATCACATCGGCGGGTTTTTGTCAAAAATTTCCGGTTCTTTTGCCTCTTTCTTGACAAAAAAGATTCGTCGGAGTATACTGGCAGATGAAAATCAAAAGAAAAGCGGTGGAAAATATGGACTTGACGGGAATGTTACAATCCTTGGAGAATTGCCCCTGCGGGCGGACGCACACGTTCTATACAAAAGCGATCGAGATCGGAGGCGACGTGACGGCGCGTGCCGGCAGAATCCTGCGGAGCAACGGGTTTGACGACGAAATGCTGCTGGTGGCTGATGAAAACACGATCGCCGCCTCCGGAAACCTGCGGGACGTGCTTCGTGCCTCCGGTTTCCGTCTCACGGAAAAAATATACGAAAATCTGACCTATGCCCGCGCCGAGCAGGTCGAGGAGATCAAGGAACTGGCAAAGGACATTCCCTGCATCCTCTCCGTCGGGACCGGCTCTCTCAACGACATCTGCCGCGTAGCGTCCTATCAGTTGCAAAAGAAATTTGCAATTTACGCGACCGCGCCGAGTATGGACGGCTTTGCCTCCGATACCGCACCGATCATCAAGGACAATTTCAAGACCTCGTGGCAGGCGGAGCAACCGCTCGTCATTTTGGGCGATACCAAGGTACTGGCCGCCGCTCCGGCGGA
>JAGHUY010000365.1 GCA_018064545.1 Candidatus Apopatosoma intestinale
CTGTGTATTTGCTTGTCAAATAAACGGTTACTTGGAAATGAGGATGATCAATAATGAGAATTATCGCTTTTTATTTACCACAGTTTCATAGTATCCCGGAAAACGATTTATGGTGGGGAAAAGATTTTACTGAATGGACAAATGTTAAGGCGGCCAAACCGCTGTTTGATGGACATCAGCAACCGAAAGTTCCGCTGAACAATAACTACTATAATCTGTTGGATGACTCCGTAAAAGTGTGGCAAGCAGATTTGGCAAAAAAATATGGGGTGTATGGATTTTGCTATTATCATTATTGGTTTGGTGATGGCAAAATGCTCCTTGAACAGCCCATGGAACAGATGTTAGTGAACAAAGAAATAGACATTCCTTTTTGTATTTGTTGGGCAAATGAACCGTGGACAAGAATTTGGGTAGGGAATGAAGCTGAGACTTTGATTCCGCAAAAATATGGAGATGAAAAAGAGTGGGAAAAACATTTTTACTATTTACTGCCCTTTTTTCAGGACGAAAGATATATTACCGATGATGGAAAACCTATTATTTGTATTTATCGCCCATATGTAATACCTAACATCAGTAAAATGATCGGTTTGTGGAGAAAGCTTGCAATAGATTCGGGATTGCCCGGCTTAACGGTTGTCGGAAAATATGAAAATGACCTGTACTTAGCGGATGATAGCAATGCCTTGTTTGATTATATAATGGAGTGGCAACCAAGCTGTGCCAAGATCGCTGATAGGGATTCATGTAAAAACAAAAATAGTGGTCTTTTCAATAAAATTGTTCGGAGTTTCAAGAAAACGATATTATCAATAGATCAGCAATATGGCACAAATTTTGCGAATAGGTTGGTAAAGATCAGAGACAGAAACAGTACCGTTGATAAAAATCATTCTTATGATGACGTTTGGGAAAAAATAATTCAGATGAAGCCGGTCTGTGAAAAGAGCATCCCCGGAGCATTTGTGAGGTGGGATAATTCTCCCAGAAAGCATAAAAACGAGAATCTTATTTTGGGGGAAACTCCGGAAAAGTTTCAGAAATATTTGTCTGAGCAAATCAAACATGCTAAGCAGGATTATCATACTGATATGATGTTTATGTTTGCTTGGAATGAATGGGCAGAAGGCGGGTATCTGGAACCGGATGAAGAAAATGGGTATTTGTATCTGGAAGCTATTAAGAATGCGTTAAAAGAAAACGGAGAATAATGATCTCATTACAGATTATTACATAATCATCGTATTTGTGATTTGAGAAGACTATATCAAGTAAGGAATAAGGATATTTGGCAGTGTTTTTCGGGCTCCTTATTTCTTTATGATAAGCGTAGTTTTGTGAGGCAATATAAATGTTATTACAGAAGATTGTTCGGTGCACAGAGATCATCAGATGGAAAAAACTCGGGTGGAAAAAGATTGGAAAATGTCACATCGGAAGGTTCTTTTCGGTATTATCACCCGAATGTATGTCGATAGGGGATGATTTCTCTTTTGGAGATCGATTGAGATTACAAGCATGGAGATCATACAAAGGAGAAACATTCAATCCTTCCATTACCATTGGCAATCATGTATCAGTGATGGAAAATTGTCAGATTTCCTGTTGCAAAAGTATTAGTATAGGAGATGGGTGCTTATTTGGCGCAAATGTATTTGTTACTGATAATTTCCATGGGAATAATAGTGAGGAGGTTCTTGGTATTCCTCCAATAGACCGTTGCCTCTTTGCCAAGGGTCCGGTTGTCATAGGGAAAAACGTATGGGTTGGGAGAAACGTATGTATTATGCCTGACGTTACCATTGGAGACGGTGCGGTGATCGGAGCCAACGCCGTTGTGACGCATAGCATTCCCGCACACTGTGTTGCGGCGGGTGTTCCGGCCCGGATCATCAAGACGGCGGATTGCGATGAGTAACCGGCGAATACGATTGCGGGCATGAAGCGCAGGCAGAGACAAAAGATATATAAAATGAAACGAGGTTGGATATGAAGAAAGTAATGCTTGTTTTCGGTACGCGTCCGGAAGCAATCAAGATGTGTCCGCTGGTAAACGAACTGAAAAAGCGTCCGTCAATCCGGACGGTGGTCTGTGTGACCGGACAGCATCGCCAGATGTTGGATCAGGTTCTTTCGACCTTTGAAGTCGTTCCCGATTATGATTTGTCCATCATGAAGGACAAGCAGACTCTTTTCGATATTACGACAAATATTCTCAACCGAATCAAGAGCGTATTGGAGGAGGAAAAACCGGATATTGTGCTTGTCCACGGTGATACCAGTACGACATTTGTTACCGCGCTTGCCTGCTTTTATCTGCAAATCCCGGTTGGTCATGTGGAAGCCGGGCTTCGCACCTATAACATCTATTCTCCGTATCCGGAGGAGTTTAACAGACAGGCGGTCGGAATCATATCCCGATATAACTTTGCCCCCACAAAATTGGCGGCAGAGCATCTGAAAGGGGAGGGAAAGGATCCTTCTACGATCTATATTACCGGAAATACCGTCATCGACGCGATGCAGCATACCGTTCGCGACGACTACACCCATCCGGAACTGGATTGGGTTGGGGAAAACAAACTGATTTTTATTACGGCACACCGCCGCGAAAATTTGGGAGAGCCGATGCATCATATGTTCCGGGCGATCCGCCGGGTTTTGGATGAGCATCCGGATTGTAAGGCCATTTACCCGATTCACATGAATCCGATTGTCCGAAAAGCCGCGGATGAAGAATTGGGCGACTGTAAGCAGATCCACATCATCGAACCGATTGAAGTTTTCGATTGCCATAATTTTGAGGCACGGTGTTATCTCTGCCTGACCGATTCCGGAGGCATTCAGGAAGAATGCCCTTCTTATGGCCGGCCCGTACTTGTTATGAGGGATACGACCGAAAGACCGGAGGGCGTGACGGCCGGAACGCTCCGGCTCGTCGGTACGGATGAAGAAGTGATATATCGGAACTTTACGGAGCTTTTGGAAGACAAAGAAGCGTATAACAAGATGGCCCATGCCTGCAATCCGTATGGCGACGGCCATGCTTGCGAGAGAATCGCAGACATTCTGGAAGGAAAAGAATATACCGAATTCGTTTGATCGCTTTGCGGGGTTTCACCGAGTTGCCATAACAGGCGCTTTTAGCCGTGCCTGCCGAACCGTTCCGCCGGGCTTTTCGCTCAGAGAAAATGAATGCGACGGATTCTTACCCGTATAGCGGTACCGCCGGGGGCGGACGGGCAGCATCAGTTCACACAGAATCGGCACGATGATTGGATGGCATTACCGACTTTTCCGGGAAGCGGAGAAGCGGAGCGCGGG